>JANNBI010000481.1:0-3529 GCA_031385345.1 Paracoccaceae bacterium
GCCGCAGGACCGGGTGGCGATTTCAGCCTCAAACTCCGGCTGGGAGAGGGCGGCCAGACGTTGCACCTCGGCCCCCGTCTCCATCCAGACCACGGCGGACGACGGCGTTCCGTTGAAATCGGGCAGCGGCACCAGCGTAAAAGGCCCGCCCGAGCGGTGAATTTCGGTAGAGATGTTGTGATGCGGAATCTGGTGGGTGACGGCAAAGGCCAGCGCCTTTTGGCCGTACCGCGTGGTCTTGACCGCGATGCCCGCCGCCTCGCGCAGCGGCGAGGCCCGGCCATCGGCGGCCACGACCAGCCGCGCGCGAATGCGCGAGCCATCGGACAGGGACACGACAGCCTCGGATTCGCGATGGGTCAAGCCGGTTGTGGCGATGCCGGGGCGGAACTGCACCTGCGGCATATCTGCCAAAGCGGCCAGAAACTCGCGGCGCAGCAGCCAGTTGGGCAGGTTCCAGCCAAAGGGCTGATCCGAAACTTCGGCGGCGTCGAAATCCTTTGTCAGGCGCGGTTCGGCCAGATCGCCGCCCGCGTCAATGATCCGCATGATCTGCAAAGGTGTGGCAAAGGGGGCCAGCCGGTCCCACAGGCCTGCCGCGCGCAAAACCGTTACCGAGGGTTGCAGAAAGGCCGTGCTGCGCAGGTCGGCGTCTTCGGCCTCACGCTCTGTAACGGGGGGCGATGGATCGACGCAGATCACCGAAAACCCCGCCGCGCCAAAGGCCGCCGCCGCCGCCAGACCGGCCACGCCGCCGCCGGAAACCAGAATATCGGTGGATGTCAGGGTCATCACGCTCTCCTTGATGCCTGATGTAGGATGGCGGGCCGACAAAGTCCAAGCGACAAAATGCGCAAGAGGCGGTCAGACCAGACGGGTCAAAAAGCCAGCCAGATCATCGGTGTGATGCTGGATATGTGCGGCTGCCAAGGGGGCGGGGGCGACATAGACGGTGCGCATCCCCATCGCATGGGGGGCGGCAAGGTTGCGCGGGTCATCTTCAAACATCGCGGCGCGGGTCGGATCAACGCCGTCCAACGCAAAAATGGTCTGGAAGGCGGCAACTTCGGGTTTGGGCAGAAAGCCGGCATGCTCCACCCCGTACACGGCGTCAAACAGCCCCGACAAGCCCCGCGCGTCCAGCACCTTTTGGGCATAGGGCGCGCAGGCATTGGTGTAGACAATGCGCCGACCGGGCAGGGCCGCGATGGCGCGCGCAAGCAAGGGATCAGCAGGAATGACAGAGAAATCAATATCATGCACATCGGTCAAATAGGGGGCGGGGTCGATGTCATGTTCGCGCATCAGACCGGCCAGCGTGGTGCCATAGGTCTGCCAGTAATGCTGCCGCAGGTGGTTCGCCCGCATCTCCGTGACCTGAAGCGCCTGCATGACCCAAGCCGTCATGCGCACTTCGATCTGGTCAAACAGCCGGATCTGCGGCGGATAGAGCGTGTTGTCCAGATCGAACACCCAGGTGGTGACATGCTGAAACGCGGCTTTGACCATGGGCGACGGCTTTCCGGACTTAGGATGGGTTGAATGCGGGCAGAAAGCCGATAGTGTCGCGATCTGAAGCCCAAAGGAAGCCCGTTGATGCAGAAAGACGCCTATACGCTGATCATGGACTCCATCGAACGGGGGGAATATCACCCCGGCTCTCGGCTGGTGGAATCGGAATTGGCAGAGCGTCTGGGCGTGTCGCGGACCCCGGTGCGCGAGGCGCTGCAACGCTTGGAAACCCAAGGCATGCTGACGCGCGACGGGCGGTCGCTGATCGTGGCTTCGCTGGATCACAACCAGTTGGCGGAACTTTACACCGTGCGCTCAGAGCTGGAGGGGCTGGCGGCGCGGCTGGCCGCGCGTCATGCCACGGACGAGGAAGTGCGGGTTCTGCGCGGCATGGTCGAGGATGACCACAAATTGTTGGGCGGCGATCCGCGCGCGCTGTCACGGGCCAACAAGCGATTTCACAAGCTGATCCATCTGGCCAGCCACAACCGGTTTCTGGTGCAGCAACTGGATCTGGTGCACCGCGCCATGGCGTTGATGGCAACCACCTCTTTTGCCGCCGAGGGGCGGGACGGCGTGGCGCTGGCAGAGCATGACCAGATCGTGCGCGCGATCGAGGCGCGGGACGGCGAGGCGGCTTTTGGCGCGCTGAAATCCCATATCTCCAAGGCCTATGAAACCCGGTTGCGGGTTGATGCCGGCGAGTTGAAAACTCGCTAGGCTATTGGTTTTACTGTCTAATCCAGTGGCGTCACGGCAGGGGCTGGTTGGGCGCGAAGCGGGGTTTGGTGACGGAGCCGGACAGATGACCGTGACTGGTCTTGTCCCAATAGAACGGCTGAACCACCGCCTCCCACAGGGCCTTGTAGGACGCAAGCGCGGCCATCGGGAAGTAAAAGGTCAACGTCGGCACCCATAACATGCTGATTTTCTGGCCAGACCGCGCCAGACCCAAGGCCAGAACGCTGATCCCGGCCAGTTCCGACAGCACGGTCAAGGGCAGCAGATGCGCCAGCAGCCAAGCCAGAACGGGCGCTTCCGTGGGTGTTGGCGGGATCAGTGCGAAAATAAGACTGCTCCACAGCACCGGGGCCAAAAGCACCTGCACCAGCGACCCCAGCATCAGGATCTGAAAGCCCAGAAACCCCCGCAATCCCAGATCGCGCAGGGTCTGGCGTGGGCGGCGCATATGGACGCCGTAGGTCATCATATAGCCCTTGATCCAGCGCGAGCGTTGCTTGACCCAAGGCAGAGCGCGGCAATTCGCCTCCTCATAAGTGGTGGTCTGGATCAATTCGGTGCGAAAGCCGCGCCGCGCCAGCCGCATCCCCAGATCGGCGTCTTCGGTGACGTTATGGGCATCCCAACCGCCAAGATCCAACAGCGCCTCACGCCGGAAAAACAGGGTGGTGCCGCCAAGGGGCAGCGGCAGGCCCAAACGCGCAAGCCCCGGTAAAATAACCCGAAACCAGCCGCCATATTCCAAGGTAAAGCACCGGGCCAGCCAGTTGGCGGTGGGGTTGTAAAAATCAAGGATGCCTTGCAAGCAAGCAACCTGCGGCCCACGTTCGTGGAACCTTTGCACGACCTTCTGGATCTGATCGGCCTCGGGCGCATCTTCGGCATCATAGACCCCGATGATGGCGCCGCGACACAGATTCAGCGCGAAATTCAGAGCGCGCGGTTTGGTCTTCAGCTTGCCACGCGGCACCACGGCAACCCGCATCCAAGGCGGCAGGCTGGTATTGGCCAGCGCCTTTCGGGTGATATCGTCATCTTCTTCAACCGCAAGGATGACATCCAGCAGATCCTGCGGATAGTCCAGCCGCACCAAACGACGCACCAGCCGCCCGGCGATATCGCTTTCGCGGTACAGCGCCACGATGATCGACACCGTGGGGCGGCGCGCGATGATCGGGCCAGCGACGGGCGCGCGTTCGGGCCAGCTGGAGGCGATGAGGGCGGCAAGTTTCAGCCCCGTGACCGGAATCAGGCCCAGAACCACCACAATCAGCGC
>JANNBI010000508.1:0-9207 GCA_031385345.1 Paracoccaceae bacterium
CTTGCCGGCACCGAAGAGATGTACTGGGCCACCACCGCCTTTGACGCCGACGGCGGAATAGAGGTGACGGCCAGCCACAATCCGATGGATTACAACGGGTTGAAACTGGTCCGCGCTGGCTCTGCACCCTTGGACGCGCAAACCGGTCTGGCCGCGATCAAGACATTGGCCGAGGCGGATGACTTTGGCCCGCCCAAACCCGGTGGCAGCCGCCGCGACATCGCCGCCCCGGCCCGCGCCGCCTATGTCGCCGCCGTGATGGGCTTTGTCGATCCCGCTGCCCTGCGCCCGCTGCACATCGTGGTCAACTGCGGCAACGGTGCCGCCGGTCCGACCTTTGACGCCATCGCCGCCGCCCTTTCCGCCGCCGGTGCACCCCTGACCTTCCACCACATTCATCACGACCCCGATGGCAGCTTTCCCAACGGCATCCCCAACCCGCTTTTGCCCGAAAACCGCCCCGCCACCGCCAACGAAGTCCGCGCCCGGTCCGCCGATCTTGGTATCGCCTTTGACGGCGATTTCGACCGCTGCTTTTTCTTCGACGCCAAAGGCGATTTCGTTGATGGCGAATATATCGTCGGCCTGTTGGCGCAGGTCTTTCTGGACCGCGAACCCGGCGCGCGCATCGTCCATGACCCGCGTGTGATCTGGAACACCATTGATGTCGTCACCCGCGCCGGGGGCACCGCCATTCAAACCAAAACCGGCCATGCCTTTCTGAAACAGGCCTTGCGCGACCATGACGCCGTCTACGGTGGAGAGATGTCGGCACACCACTACTTTCGCGATTTCGTCGCCTGCGATTCCGGCATGATCCCCTGGCTTTTGCTGGTCGAACTGATGGGCCGCACTGGTCAGTCGCTGGCCCAATTGGTCGCCGCCCGCCGCGCCGCTTTTCCGTCGTCGGGTGAGATGAATTTTACCCTGCCCAACCCCGCCGCCGCGCTGGCCCTTGTCCGCGAGCGCTATGTCCCCCTTGCCGCCAGCGTGGACGAAACCGACGGTCTGGGCCTGTCCTTCCCGACCTGGCGCTTCAGTTTGCGCGCTTCGAACACCGAACCCGTTGTGCGTCTGAATGTCGAAAGTCGTGGCGACGCGGGGCTGGTCCGCGATAAAGTCTCTGAAATTTGCAAGGTTCTTTTGGAATGAGTTTTTCTTTAATCACCCCGGTCCTGTTGTGTGGCGGTGCTGGCACCCGGCTTTGGCCCCTGTCGCGCAAAAGTTTCCCCAAACAATTCGCCCCTCTGACCGGGGCCGAAAGCCTGTTTCAACTCTCGGCCCGTCGCCTGACCGGCCCAGATTATGCCGCCCCGATGATCGTGACCGGCGTTGATTTCCGCTTCATCGTGACGCAACAAATGGGCCAGATCGGCCTGACCCCCGCTGCGATATTGATTGAACCTGAGGGTCGCAATACCGCCCCCGCCGTTCTGGCCGCCGCTTTGGCCATTGACGCGAAAACCCCCGGCGCGCTGATGCTGGTCGCCCCGTCCGACCATGTCATCCCCGATGCGCAGGCCTTCCGCGACGCCGTGCAGGCCGCCGTCCCCGCCGCGCTGTCTGGTCAACTGGTGACCTTCGGCATCCGTCCCGACCGTCCCGAAACCGGCTATGGCTGGCTGGAACTGACCCGCCCTGCCGCCGATTTCGCCCCGGTGCCGCAGCCCCTGAAACGCTTTGTGGAAAAGCCCGATCTTGCCCGCGCCACCGCGATGCTGAACGACGGCCATCATCTGTGGAACGCCGGGATTTTCCTGTTCACCACCACCACCATCCTTCAAGCCTTCGCCGCCCATGCTCCGCAGATGCTGCCCCCCGCGCGCGCCGCGGTGGTTCTAGCGCAGCCCGACCTGACCTTCACCCGGCTGGATGCCAATGCCTGGGCGCAACTGGACCAGATCTCCATCGACTATGCCGTGATGGAAAAGGCCCCCAACCTGACCGTCCTGCCCTTCGCTGGCCGCTGGTCCGATCTTGGCGGCTGGGAGGCGGTCTGGCGCGAAAGCACCCCCGATGCCAATGGCGTGGTCCTGTCCGGTGACGCCCGCGCCATCGACTGCGACAACACCCTTCTGCGGTCGGAATCTGATGGCCTCGCCCTTGTCGGGATCGGCCTGACCGACATCGTCGCCGTGGCCATGCCCGACGCCGTGCTGATCGCTCATAAAGACCGCGCGCAGGATGTGAAACTCGCCGTCGCCGCCCTGAAACGCGAGGCCCGCCCGCAGGCCGAAACCTTCCCGCGCGACCATCGCCCTTGGGGTTGGTTCGAAAGCCTGGCCCTTGGGCCGCGCTTTCAGGTCAAACGCATCCATGTCTACCCCGGCGCCGCCCTGTCCTTGCAAAGCCATCACCACCGCGCCGAACACTGGATCGTCGTCGAAGGTACCGCCCGCGTCACCATCGACGATCAGGTGCAACTGGTCAGCGAAAACCAGTCGGTGTTTATCCCGCTTGGCGCCAAACACCGGCTGGAAAACCCCGGCAAGGTCAACATGGTCCTGATCGAAGTGCAGACCGGCACCTATCTGGGCGAAGATGACATCATCCGCTACGAGGACGTTTACGCGCGGGGGCAGGGGGCCAAGGGCTGACGGCGACGGGTTCCGACCCCGCTTGCGCTCCTAACCCCAGCTTTGCCACAGCAACCGCGACGCCAGCGCCAGACAGACCACCACCAGCAAGGGCCGGATCAACCCCGCCCCCACCTTGATCGCCAGCCTTGCCCCCAAAGCCGCCCCGCCCACCTGCGCCGCCGCCATCGCCAGCCCCAAAGCCCACAGGATATGGCCGCCAAAGGCAAAGACGATCAGCGAGCCGAAATTCGACGCGAAGTTCAGAAACTTGGTATGCGCTGTCGCTTGCAGCATCCCCTTGCCCGCCAGCAGCACGAAACCCACCATGTAAAAACTGCCCGCCCCCGGGCCAAGAAACCCGTCATAAAGCGCCACCACCGGCACCAGCGTCGCGCCGAACACGACAGGTGCCAGCCTTGGCACACGGGGCGCATCGCCCAGCCCCGGTTTCAGCGCGAAATACAGCGCCACCGCGATCAGGATCACCGGCATCACCGCGCGCAGCACATCCGCAGGCACCGCCAGCGCGATCACCGCCCCAAGGGCCGAGGCTGCAACTGCCACCGCCGCCATCCCACCCTGCTCTCGCAAATGCACATGACCGGCCCGCGCATAGGTCAGCGCCGCCGTGCCCGACCCGAAACAGCCCTGCAACTTGTTGGTCGCCAGCGCTTGCGCCGGGCTTAACCCAGCCAATACCAAGACCGGCACGGTGATCAGCCCGCCACCCCCGGCAATCGCATCGACAAATCCCGCGACAAAGGCGACGCAGATCAGCAGAGCTGCGATTTCTCCTGCCACTTCAAACAAGGTCAAACCGCCGGAACACCCGCCCCACGACCGTTCCATCGTCCAATGCAAAGTCGGGATCTGCGCCGGTGTCTGTGAACCCCATCCGTGCATAATAGGACAGACCCGAGGCGTTGTCGGCCCGGATATGCGCGACAATCTCTTTCAATCCCTTGGCCCGAGCAGCGACCACGGTGGCCGCAAACAGCGCCGCTCCGACGCCTTTGGCTTGTACCCCAAGACGAACAAAGGTTCCGATATGCATTTCACCTTGCCACAGACCCAGCGATTGCCATCCGATCAATCGCGCGCCATCCCAAGCAAGGAGCGCGCCTTCCGTGCCCGGCCCGTCAAGGAAGTACCGCCGAACTTCTTCGGCCGTCATCGGGTGCTGATGCGCTGTCGTTCCGCCCAAAGCAATGATTTCATTCAGCAGCTCTGCCATTTGGCTACAATCTTCCGGTCGGCCCGCCCGCAGGATCACGCCACAAACTCCGTCCGGGCATAGCCCTGCAAATACAACAGCGCGGTCAGATCGCCGTGGTTCACCCGCAGATCGCATTGCGCCTGAACGCTGGGCTTTGCATGCAGCGCCACCCCGGCCCCGGCCAGCCCCAGCATCCCCAAATCGTTGGCCCCGTCCCCCACCGCCATTGCCTGCGCCACCGAAATCCCGCGCCGCGCTGTGATTTCGATCAGGGCCTGCACCTTGGCCTCGCGCCCCAGAATTGGCAGCGCGACCTGTCCGGTCAAAACCCCGTCTTGCACCAGCAGGGTATTCGCCCGGTTTTCATCAAACCCCAGCCGCGCCGCAATCGCCGCCGTAAAGGCTGTGAACCCACCCGACACCAGCGCCGCATAGGCACCTTGCGCCTTCATCGTCGCCAGAAGCGCCGGCCCCCCCGGCATCAGCGTGATCCGACCCGCCAGAACACGTCCGATCACCGCCTCGGGCAAGCCCGCCAACAGCGCCACCCGCTCGTTCAGCGCCGCCTCAAAATCCAATTCGCCGTTCATCGCCCGCGCGGTGATCGCCGCCACCCGTGGCCCGAACCCCGCCTCATCGGCCAATTCGTCGATACATTCCTGCTCGATCATCGTGCTGTCCATATCGGCAATCAGCAAAGCCTTGCGCCGTCCTTCGGCAGGCTGCACCGCCAGATCGACGCCGGCGGCTTGCAGACCCTCCCAGACTTCCCACAGATTGCCCGGCAGCGCCGCCAGTGCAAATTCTGCCGCCACGCCGGGATCCAGCCAGATCGCATCGCCCCCACCCCAGGCATTGCGCAGGCTTTCCACCATCACCCGGCTTAACACCGGGGTTTCGGGGTTGGTCAGCAAGGAAACGATGAACATGGGCCAGGCTCCGAAAGGTCGCATTCGCGCGCCACCCTGCCGCTTTACGCGGCTTTTTCCGCTTGCACCACCCCGCAGCCGCCCCTACAAGCGGCCTTGGGACACCCTTCCCCAACGAAGGGCATTTATCTGCGAGGATACCATGACTGATCTGACCGCACCGGCGTTGCGCCCGGAAAATCCGCGCTTTTCGTCCGGCCCCTGCGCCAAAATCCCCCAATATTCGCTGGATATGCTGTCGGACGCGCCCTTGGGCCGCTCGCACCGTGCCGCCGTCGGCAAATCCAAACTGCGTCAGGCGATTGACCTGACGCGCCAAATTCTGGGCGTCCCGGATGACTATCGCATCGGCATCGTTCCCGGCTCCGACACCGGCGCGGTTGAAATGGCCATGTGGTCTCTGCTGGGGGCGCGCCCTGTCGAAATGCTGGCTTGGGAATCCTTTGGCGAGGGCTGGGTCACCGATGTGGTCAAGCAGCTGAAACTGAACGCCAAGGTCAAGATCGCCCCCTATGGCCAGATCGTCGATCTTGCGACGGTCGATTTCAATTCCGATGTTGTGTTCACCTGGAACGGCACCACCAGCGGCTGCCGCCTGC
The DNA here is from genome assembly GCA_031385345.1 of Paracoccaceae bacterium. GTDB lineage: Bacteria > Pseudomonadota > Alphaproteobacteria > Rhodobacterales > Rhodobacteraceae > CAIYZT01. The sequence continues at coordinate 5,324 of JANNBI010000508.1, forward strand.
CCAACGCCGACGCCATTCCCGCCGATCGTCAGGGCCTGACCGTCTGCGACGCCACTTCTGCCGCCTTTGCGATGGATCTGGACTGGTCCAAGCTGGATGTGACCACCTTCAGTTGGCAGAAAGTCCTGGGCGGTGAAGGCGCGCATGGCATGATCATCCTGTCGCCCCGCGCGGTTGAACGGCTGGAAACCTATACCCCCGCATGGCCCCTGCCCAAGATCTTCCGCATGACCTCCAAGGGCAAGCTGATCGAAGGCATTTTTGTCGGTGAAACCATCAACACCCCGTCTATGCTGGCCGTTGAAGATTACCTTGTCGCGCTGAACTGGGCGCAATCGGTGGGTGGTCTGGCAGGGCTTGTGGGCCGGGCCACGGCCAACGCCCGGGTGGTCTGGGATTTCTGCGCGCAGAGCCCCTGGCTGCAAAACCTGGCCGAGACGCCTGCGATCGCTTCCACGACATCAGTCTGCCTGAAGTTCAACGATGCCCGGATCAAAGACGGTGAGGCGTTTGCCAAAGCCGTCGCCAAACGGCTGGAAAAGGCCGGGGTCGCCTATGACATCGGCGCTTACCGCGACGCGCCTGCGGGCCTACGCATCTGGTGTGGATCGACAGTGCAAACCACCGATGTCGCCGCGCTGATGCCTTGGATCGCCCATGCGTTTCACAGTGAGATCGCCGCGCAGGTCTGAGCGGAGTCGGGCTTTCGCCCGACCTACCAGACCATCCCCATCCCGTAGGTCGGGCGACCGCCCGACTCCCCCACCATTCGCATAGGATACCCCCCATGGCCCCCCGCGTTCTCGTTTCCGACGAACTTTCCGAAACCGCCGTCCAGATATTCCGCGACCGCGGAGTCGAGGTTGATTACCTGCCCAAACTCGGCAAGGACAAAGACAAACTTGCCGAAATCATCGGTCAATACGACGGCCTTGCCATCCGGTCCGCCACCAAGGTCACCGAGAAACTCCTCGCCGCAGCCACCAACCTGAAGGTCGTGGGCCGCGCGGGCATCGGCGTGGACAATGTTGACATCCCCGCCGCCTCCAAAAAGGGCGTGATCGTCATGAACACGCCCTTCGGCAATTCCATCACCACCGCCGAACATGCCATCGCGATGATGTTTTCCGTCGCCCGCCAGATCCCCGAGGCGAACACCTCCACCCAAGCCGGAAAATGGGAAAAGTCGCGTTTCATGGGGGTTGAACTTTTCAACAAGACCCTCGGCGTGATCGGCGCGGGCAACATCGGCGGCATCGTCTGTGACCGCGCCGTGGGCCTGAAGATGAAGGTGATCGCCTATGACCCCTTCCTGTCGGACGAGCGGGCCCGGACCCTTGGCGTGACCAAAGTTGATCTGGACGAATTGCTCCACCGCGCCGATTTCATCACCTTGCACGTGCCCCTGACCGACAAGACCCGCAACATCCTGTCCGCCGAAAATCTGGCCAAGGCCAAGAAGGGCGTGCGCATCATCAACTGCGCGCGCGGCGGTCTGATTGATGAGGCGGCCTTGCTGGATGCCCTGAACGCCGGCCATGTCGCCGCCGCCGCCTTGGACGTGTTCGAAATCGAACCCGCCACCGAAAACCCGCTGTTTGGCCATCCGAACGTGGTGTGCACGCCGCATCTGGGCGCCGCAACCACCGAGGCACAGGAAAACGTCGCCCTGCAAGTGGCCGAGCAGATGTCGGATTACCTGCTGTCCGGCGCGGTGCAGAACGCGCTGAACATGCCCAACGTCACCGCAGAAGAGGCTGCCGTGATGGGCCCCTGGATCAAACTTGCCGCCCATCTGGGCAGTTTCATCGGCCAGATGACGGACGAGCCGATCCGCGCCATCAACATCCTGTACGATGGCCGTGTTTCGGAAATGAACCTTGCCGCGCTTAATCAGGCGGTCATCGCCGGGGTGATGAAAACCTCGAACCCGGATGTAAATTTGGTGTCCGCCCCCATCGTGGCCAAGGAACGCGGCATTCAGGTTTCGACCACCCGCCAAGACAAATCCGGCGCCTTTGACGCCTATATCAAGGTGACGATGGTGACGGACAAGCGCGAACGCTCGGTCGCGGGGACATGTTTTTCCGATGGAAAACCGCGGTTTATCCAGATCAAGGGCATCAACATCGACGCCGAGATCGGCGCGCATATGCTGTACACCACCAATGACGACGTGCCGGGCATCATCGGGCTTTTGGGCATGACGATGGGCAAGAATGGCGTCAACATCGCCAACTTTACCCTTGGGCGGTCGGGCGTGGGGCAGGATGCGATCGCGCTGTTGTATCTGGATCAGGCGATCGATCCGAAGGTCGTGGACACCCTGACCTCGACCGGCATGTTCACCTCGGTCAAGCCGCTGGTGTTTGAAGTGGCGTGATGCGGCAGGCAACCCGGGGGTTCACAACCCCGGACCCCGGGGGGGTATTTTGTTCAAAGTGAAGGGGACGGGCAGGTCGGGGCCATTGGGGTCAATGCGCGCCCCAAGGCCCATGCTTGCCCGGCTGCCCGTCATTCCGGTCAAACCCATGCGCGCCAAAGAAATCGCGCTGGGCTTGGATCATGTTCGCCGTCCCGCGGCCCGTCCGCATCAGGTCGAACCATGCCAGCCCCGCCGACAGCGCGGGCATCGCATGTCCCGCCAGCGCCGCCGCCGCCACGACCCGGCGCAAGGCCCCATGATGCGCCTTCAGATGCGCGATGAACGCAGGCGCAAGGATCAGGTTGCGCCCCGCATCCTCGGTCAGGGCCGCCGACATATGGTCCAGCATGTCCGACCGGATGATGCAGCCTGCCCGCCAGACCTTGGCGCATTCCGGCAAGGGAACGCCCCATTTATAGGTCTGCGACGCCGCCGCCAGCATGGTAAACCCCTGCGCATAGCACAGGATTTTCCCGGCAATCATCGCGCCTTCCAGATCGGCCAGACCGACCGGAAACCGCTGTGGTCCCGCGCCAAACACCGCCTCGCCCGCCAGACGCTCGCCCTTGCGGGCTGACACGTTGCGCGCCATCACTGCCGCTTCGATCACCGGAACCGGGGCCGCCAGATGCTGCGCCTCGATCGCCGTCCAGCGTCCGGTGCCCTTTTGCCCTGCCGCGTCAAGGATCACGTCCAGCATCGCCGCCCCGGTGGCAGGGTCGGTCGCCCGCGCCACAGCGCCCGATATTTCCACAAGATAGCTGCGCAGGGTGCCTTGGTTCCAGCCCTCCAGCACGCCCGCAATCGCCGCCGCGTCCATCCCCAACCCGTCGCGCATCACGCCGTAAACTTCGGCAATCATTTGCATATCGGCGTATTCGATGCCGTTGTGGACGGTCTTGACGAAATGCCCCGCCCCGCGCGGCCCCATCCATGTGGCGCAAGGCGTGTCGCCATGCCGTGCCGCGATGGATTGCAGTACCGGGGCCACCCGGTCCCAGGCCGCGCGCGGCCCGCCACCCATGATCGACGGACCATGCCGCGCACCGTCTTCGCCGCCCGAAACGCCGATGCCCAGATAGGGCACGCCCGCCGCCTCGGCCGCCGCCGCCCGGCGTTCTGTGTCCTGAAAATTCGCGTTGCCCGCGTCGATGATCAGATCATCGCGGTCCAACAGGGGCCGCAACACCGCGATCTGATCATCCACCGCCTGCCCCGCCGGGACCATCAGGATGATTGCGCGCGGCGGTTTGATCGCCGCCACCAGCGCTTGCAAGCTGTCGGTCGGCACGATCCGCCCCGCCAGATCCCCCGCACTGTCGAAAAACTCTGTTGTCACCGATCCGGTCCGGTTCCAGACCGCAATCCGGTGGCCCTTTTCCGCGATGTTCAGCGCCAGCGCCGCCCCCATGGTGCCCAGGCCGACCAGCCCGATTGATGCCAGTTCCATCGCCGTCTC
>JANNBI010000022.1:0-6869 GCA_031385345.1 Paracoccaceae bacterium
AAAGGTGCCGTGTCGAAATTCCGCACCCCCAGATCCCAGGCTGCGTCCAACACCGCGCGCGCTTCGGCCTCGGGGACGGCGCGGTACAGATTGCCGATCGGCGCCGTCCCAAACCCCAATTCGGTAAAGCGCAGCGCACCCTTGCCGCCCCGATCCCAGATCCTTGTCTTCATTTGCAATTCCTCTGCGCCCCGCCCTAACATGCTAGTATGAGTCTTGGTCTGGTGCCAAGCGATCAGGGGCAGGCCATGGGCAATTTTCAGAACGTATTCGGGTCGGGCAAGCCGGTGATCGGCATGGTGCATCTGGGCGCCTTGCCCGGCGCGCCGCTGCATGACGCTGCGGCAGGGTTGGCGGGGCTGCTGACGGCCGCCCGCGCCGACCTCATGGCGCTGCAAGCCGCCGGTTTCGACGCGGTGATGTTCGGCAATGAAAACGACCGGCCCTATGAATTCAACGTCGATACCGCCTCGACCGCGACGATGGCAATGATCATCGGGCAATTGCGGTCCGAAATCTCCCTTCCCTTTGGCGTCAATGTCTTGTGGGATCCGATGTCAACCGTCGCCCTTGCCGCTGCCACCGGTGCGTCCTTCGTGCGCGAGATTTTTACCGGCACCTATGCCAGTGATATGGGCCCCTGGACGCCGGATGCCGGGGCCGCGCTACGCTATCGCCAGCGGCTGGGGCGCGGCGATCTGGCCATGCTGTACAACGTCAGCGCCGAATTTGCCGACAGTCTGGACCGCCGCCCCTTGCCCGACCGCGCCCGCTCGGCGGTGTTTTCTTCAATCCCCGACGCCGTCCTCGTCTCGGGCCAGATCACGGGCGAGGCGGCGGCCCTCAGCGATCTTGAGGCGGTCAAAAAGGTGCTGCCGACCACCCCGGTTCTGGCAAATACCGGCGTCAAACATGATACGATTGCCGATGTGCTGCGCGTGGCGGATGGCTGTATCGTAGGCTCGGCGCTTAAAGTCGATGGTCACACCTGGAACGCCATCGACCCCGACCGCGCCGATGATTTCATGGCCCGCGCGCGCGCGGCAAGGGGGGGGCGCTGATGGACCGCCTGCGCGCCGACACCAAGGCCCTGATGCTGATCCCCGGCCTGTCGGGCTATGAAGAGCCTGTCGCCGCCTGGCTGCGCGCCGCCCTGACCGACGAGGGCATTGCGACCCGCACCGATCGCCTTGGCAACCTGATCGCCAGCTTGCCCGGCGATCCCGCCAAACCCTCGGTGATGATCTTTACCCATATGGATCAGCTTGGATTCATCGTTCGCAAGGTCGAAGCCGATGGTCTGATCCGGGTAGAACGTCTGGGCGGCGTGTCCGAACGCGCCATGGCGGCGCAATCGGTGCTGATCGGCACCAAGACCGGATTTGTGCCCGGCATCATCATGGTCAAAGCCCATCACGCCACCACCCCGGACGAGAAATTCAAAGTCCTTCCCGCAACCGACATTCGCATCGATACCGGCCACGGGTCCAAAGCGGCGGTAGAGGCGGCGGGCATCCGCATCGGCGCGCCCGTCACCTATGCGCCGCAGGTGGTGGATTTGGCCGGCACGCGGATCGCCGGAACCTCGGTCGATGACCGGGCCGGATGTGCGGCGCTGCTGGCCTTGGCGCGGGCGGTGAAAGGGCAGGGTGGCTTGCCGCCGCTGCATCTGGTCTGGACCGTTCAAGAGGAGTTCAATCTGCGCGGCGCGCAGGTGGCAGCGCAAACCCTGCTGCCCGACATCGCCTGGCAAATTGATCTGATGCTGGCCACCGACACCCCCGACATGGCCGACCGGGGAGAGATGGCGCTGGGGGGCGGTCCGGCCATCGGAATGTACTCTTTCCACGGCCGCGGCACCCTGAACGGCGTTCTCCCCCATCCCGCCATGGTCGCCCTGATGGAGCAGGCCGCCGCCGTCGCCAATCTGCCGCTGCAACGCTCGGCTCAGGTCGGGGTGCTGACCGACCTGTCCTATGTGCAACTGGTCGGGCAGGGCGTGGCCGCCATCGACCTTGGCTTTCCGATGCGCCATTCCCACACCGCGTTGGAATGCTGTGATCTGGCCGATCTGGCGGGACTTGTCACCCTGATGCACGCCGCTTTGGGCCTGATCCCGGCGGGGATGCGGTTGGAAAGGGGGTAAGATGTTGTTTCTGGGCATCGATATCGGCACCTTTGAATCCAAAGGGGTTCTGGTGGATCAGAAGGGTCAGATTCTGGCCCAGGCCAGCCGCCCGCACAAGATGCTGGTGCCGCGCGCCGGTTGGGCCGAACACCGCGCCGATCAAGACTGGTGGGGTGATTTTACATTCATTACTAAGGCTTTGATCGCCAAAGCTGATGTGAAACCTGAACAGATTTCCGCCATCGCCACCTCGGCCATCGGGCCTTGCATGCTGCCGGTCGACGCCACGGGCCGCCCCCTGCGCAACGCCGTTTTGTACGGCGTTGACACCCGGGCCTCGGCCCAGATCGCCGCCCTGAACGCCCGGATCGGCCCTGACCGGATCATGGCCACCTGCGGCAATGCCCTGACCTCGCAATCCGTGGGCACCAAGATCCTGTGGCTGAAAGAGGAAGAGCCCGAGGTTTATGCCCAAACCGCGATGGTTCTGTCCTCCACCACCTATCTGACCTTTAAACTGACTGGCGAATATGTGATCGACCACTACACCGCCGCCAATTTTTCGCCGCTTTACGACGTGACGCGGCAGACCTGGACCGACGATCTGACGGCCGATATTCTGCCCCTGTCCAAACTGCCTCGCCTGCTTTGGTCAACCGAGATTGCGGGGTACGTCACCCCGCAGGCCGCGCTTGAAACCGGGTTGGCGGCGGGAACTCCGGTGATCTGCGGCACGATTGATGCCGCAGCCGAAGCGATTTCGGTCGGTGTGGCGCAGCCGGGTCAAATGATGATGATGTATGGCTCTACCATTTTTATCATACAGGTGGTGGACAAACCCATCCTTGACCCCCGCCTGTGGTATGCGCCTTGGCTGTTTCCCGGCACCCATGCCTCGATGGCGGGGCTTGCGACCTCGGGCACTTTGACCCACTGGTTCCGCGATCAAATGGCCCGCGATCTGGACCCCGAACAGGCCTTCGTACATCTGTACAATGAGGCGCAAGCCAGCCCCAAAGGTGCGCGCGGCCTGCTTTGCCTGCCCTATTTCAGCGGCGAGCGCACCCCCCTGCACGATCCCCTTGCCAAGGGCGCGTTTTTTGGGCTGAACCTGACGCACCAACGCGGCGATCTGTACCGCGCGGTGCTGGAAGGCATCGCTTCGGCCACTGCACATGTGCTGGAAACCTGTGCTGAACTGGGGGCCGCGCCGCGTCAGGTGATGGCGGTCGGCGGCGGGGTCAAGAACGCGGTCTGGTTGCAGGCCACGTCGGATCTGTCCACCACGCCGCAGATCCTGTCGCAGAACGCCTTTGGCGCGTCCTTTGGGGATGCTTTTCTGGCGGCCCTTGCGGTGGGCGCGGTTCGCCCCGAAGATATCGCCAGTTGGAACCCGGTGGCGGGTCAGATCACCCCCGAAACCGTGCCCGCCTACCAACGGCAATACCCGCAATGGAAACGCCTTTACAGCCAGACCCGCGACATCGCCCACGCTTTGGAGACGCCATGAACCCGATGCTGTCCGCCCTGCGCGAGTTAGAGGCCGTGGCCTTGGCCATGGACGAAAAATCCATCGAACACGCCTGCCAAACCCTTGCTTTGGCGCGTAAAATTGTCGCCTACGGTTGCGGGCGCGAAGGTCTGATGCTGCGCGCTTTGGTAATGCGCCTGCATCATCTGGGGCTGGAGGTGGCGATGCAGGGCGACATGGCCGCGCCGCCCCTGGGGCCGGGCGATCTGTTCCTTTGTGCCGCGGGTCCGGGTGAGTTATCGACCGTCACCGCCCTGATGCAGGTGGCGCAAGGGGCCGGGGCAAGCGTGCTGATGATCACGGCGGAACCCGATCACCCCAGCCCGAAACGCGCCGATCATCTGCTGGTGATCCCCGCCCAGACAATGGCGCGTGGTATCGACGGCACCTCCACCTTGCCGATGGGATCGCTGTTTGAAGGCGCGATGTTTCTGGTGTACGAAGTGATCGTGCTGCGGCTGACAACCTTGCTGAATCAGACCCCGCAGGCCATGCGCGCGCGCCATACCAACATGGAATAGCTACAACTCGGCCAGATCCACCACGCCTTTTTTCAGGATGAAACAGCCATAGGGCCCGGAGTCCGCCGTCCGGATGATCGCAAATGCCTGTTTGGCGGCGGCGTAGAACGCAAACCGTTCAAGCGCGGTGACCTGCACGGCATGACCCTCGGCCGCGTTGACCACCGCCTGCATCCGCTCGAACACCGGCACCACCCCATCCGGATCACCCACGACCTGCATCCGCGACACCGGCGCGGGCACAAAACGGTCCAGTGGCATCAGCGATAGGATCGCGCGCGCCGCACTTGGCAGATCGCAGCCCGCCATGTCGATCAACCGGCCATAGGTCGTCTGCGCCGCGATGGTCGCCGCCGGATGGTTCACATCGCAGATCACCAGATCATCGCCATGCCCCATCAGCATCAGCACATGCACAATCTCGGCTGACAGGCGCTGGTCAATGCCCTTCAGCACTATTTCAACGCCCCCGCCGCCATGCCCTTTATGATGAACCGTTCAAGGAAAATGCCGATGATGATCAAGGGCAGGATCGCGGCAAAACTAAGCGCGGCCATCGACCACCATGAAATCCCCTGCGATCCGGTCTGGCTGGCCACCATGACCGGCAGCGTATTGGCATGGGTCGATGTCAGAAGGGCGGCAAAGAAATACTCATTCCAGGTCAGCACCAAGGACAGGATAAAGGCCGCCGCCATGCCGGGCAGGGCGATGGGCAGGATGATGGTGACAAAAGCCCCCCAGATCGACAGCCCGTCCACAAGCGCCGCCTCTTCCAATTCGGTCGGGATAGACGAGAATTGATCCCGCATGATCCAGATCACGATGGGCAGCACCGACAGCGAATACAGCAGGATCAACCCGATCCGCGTGTCCAGAAGCGCCAGCTCTTTGTACAAAACCAGAAAGGGCAGGGCGAGGACGACCGGCGGCAAGATCAGCTGGCTCAGGAAGAAAAAGCTGATGTCGCCATTGCGCATCCACAGGAATTTGAACGAAAAGCGGCTAAGCCCATAAGCCGCCAGTGACCCTAGGATCACCGCCACGATGGACGACACGACCGAGATGATGGTGGAATTCAGGAACCTTTTCATGAACTCGGCCCGCACCGTGCTTTCGGTGCCGATCGTGTCGGGCGACAGGCCCAAGGACCGCCAGCCCAGCCATCTGGGCGCGAAATCCAGCCAAGGGATCATATCGCCCTTCATCACATTGGCCGCCATCTTGAAGCTGGTGGTGAAGGTCCAATAAATCGGGAACAAGCAGATGAAGGCCCAGATCAGCAATAGCCCGTAGATCGCGAGCCGGCTGGTCCACCATTTGGCCCGCGTCGCGCTATCGCTGGGCGCGTCAAAGAAGATCTGTGTCATGTGCGCGGCCTCGCATAGCGGTCAGCAAGTTTCATCAGCAGGGTCATCGCGACGATGATGATCACCAGATAGACCATGGCCAGCAACGTGCCATAGCCCACGTTGGACCGGTCGCGGTATTCGCGGAAGATAAAGCTGGTGACGGTATCCGTCGCCCCCCCCGGCCCGCCCGAGGTGACCGCGATCACGATATCGGCCAGCTTCAGCTTGAAGATCACCCGGATCAGGATTGCGGTGATCGACACCGGCAGCATCATCGGGAACGTCACCTCCCAAAAAGCGCGCCAGGGGTTGGCCCCGTCGACCTTGGCCGCCTCATGCAGTTCCTTGGGGATCGACTGCAACCCGGCCAGAATCATGATCATCATGAAGGGGATGAAGGTCCACGCGTCCATCATCATGATGGTCAGCTTGGCCATGCCGGGGCTGGAATAAAACGATGGATTTTCCCATCCAAACCAGCGCAGCAGCCGGATGATCGGCCCGGCGGGCTGGATCACCAGCATGGATTTGCCGATCATCCAGCTGACCGCAACCGGCGACAACATCAGCGGCAACAAAAACGCCACGCGAAAGAATTTCCGCGCCCGGATCTCGGCGTTCAACGCCAAAGCCAGCTCAAAGGCGATGGCATATTCCACCAGGATCGCCGCGCAATACCAGATCATGTTGCCCATCGCGTTCCAGTAGAACGGATCGGCCCACATCTGCCGCACATTGTCCAAGCCATTGAATTGACGGCCAGACGGGTTCGACAGGTTCCAGTTTGAAAAGGCAATGATCAGCCCGAACAGCAGCGGAAACACGGTCAACGAGATGACGAACAGGGCGGCAGGCAGCACGAAAAGCGTGCGCTTGCCTTGCTCGCCGTTCATCAGAACCTGACCCCAGCACAGACAGATCGCCCAGCCGCAATAGGCGTAAAGGGACGGGCGCCAGTTGGCGAAACCGAACTCGGCCACGCCCTGCATCTGCGCCACCTGCGCTGCGGCCACCGCCAGCATCAGCAGGCCCGACCCCCAGATGATCGCCCGGCCAAAATTGCGCCGGTTGTCGGAAATCGTGTCGTTGGTCACGACGTGAAGAAGGTCACCACCGCTCAATCCCTGCCTCAATCCTGTTTGGGGCCGCGCTGGTTTCCCTGGCCCTTACCGACACCTCGGTCCCATTCCCGAAAACGGAACGCGCGCGGGGGCCAACCCCGCGCGCGCCCAACTCACAAACCCAAAAATTCCGTGTTCAGCGCCATCTGGGGGTCGCGACCGAACTGGTCGGTGATCTTCTACCCGGCCGCCGCAATAGCAACCGCGGGTTCCAGC
>JANNBI010000029.1:0-2404 GCA_031385345.1 Paracoccaceae bacterium
GCGTCTTTTGTGACCGAGGTCACCGCAGGCGATCCCGGTCCGGACGGGGCCGATGCCGTCACCTTTACCGTGGCCACCAACCCCGGCGCCCCGGCTGGACCCTTGAACAAGATCGCTTCGGGAGGCGAGTTGAGCCGGTTCCTGTTGGCGCTGAAGGTCTGTCTGACCGGCGAAACCCCCGGCCTGACGATGATTTTCGACGAGATTGACCGCGGTGTCGGCGGGGCCACGGCGGATGCGGTGGGCCGCCGTCTGCGGGCCTTGGCCGAACGGGCGCAGGTGCTGGTCGTCACCCATTCGCCGCAGGTTGCGGCCTTTGGCGCGGCTCATTGGCGGGTGGAAAAACGCCAGACCGCGCGCGAAACCCTGTCTACCGTCACCGCGCTGGACCCCCGCGACCGGGTTGAAGAGATCGCGCGCATGTTGGCCGGTGACCGTATCACCGACGCCGCCCGCGACGCCGCGCGCGAATTGATGCGCGCCTAGGGCCGAAAGCCAGCCTGATCCGGCAAGACCATCCCGGAAAAGCCCTTTCCGCCGATAAGCCATGTCCTGACATCATATCGGCCTTCGAATTTGCAGGGCTACTGACCGTCGCTGTCCGCCCCTACCTTCAACGCATGGACCACCAAAGGAGGTTTGCCATGTTGACTCAGTTGAAATCGTTTTTCCAAAGCCTGCAACGCCCCAGCACCCGCGATATGGAACTGGCCTATCTGGCCGGATCGTCCAGCCGTTATGATCTGGAATGCCGTGAGCGTGAAATCGACGCGGGCCGGTTCCGCAAGGCGCGCTTCGCCAATTAATCCGCAGCGGCCAATGCCATCGCGGTCACAAGATCGCCGTAGCCGGTAAAGCGCCGCTCGTACGCCAAACCCAGACGCCGGGCGCAGTCCTGCGCCTTGGCGTCCAGAAGGGGATCATTGGTCTGGGCCTGATAGACCAGCTTTGTATAATTCCCGAAATACATGTCGCGCAATTCAGGGTGGCGGTCCAATCCCATGGGTCGCCACACGAAGGCATCGAATTGCCGGACCAGAAAATCGGTCAGATAAAAGGCGGTGAATTCATCGTCGATGCGGGCCAGAAAGACATCATTACCTTCAAAAAACGAATAACAATGGGGTCCGGGCATCATCTGGACGCCCAATTCCTTGCACTTTTCCAGCAATAGCCCGCCAGTGCCGCAATCAGCATACAGAACGTGGATCGCCTGATACTCGTCGCGATGCTTGGCCACGGACAGGGCCACGGCCTCGGTGATCTTGTCGGGCCAAAGGTGCAGGTTGGCGGGCAGGCATTGCAGATCGAGATGATCCCAGCCATTCGCCCGCTTGACCGCCAGCACCTCATGCGCCAGCGCCCCGCAGGCGATCAGCAGAATGCGGCCCTGATGCGTGGCGGGCAGGCCAATCTCTGTCAGGCGGGTATCATCAATGGGCAAAGCGTCGGTCACGGCGGTCAATGCCACAAGCGGACCTTGACCAGCAGCGCCACAGCCATCGCGGCAATCGCCAGCATACCCAAGGGCAGACTGGCCCATTGCACCAGAAACACGCTGGCACCCGCCGCCAGAATGACGGTCGCCAGCAAGGTCAGGAAAGTAGGAAGGGGCATCATATCCTCCGATCTTGATCAAACATGCGCTTTCTGCGGCGCAGTTCCAAGGGGGCTGGATAGAAAAACGGCCCCAAACAAGGTCGGGGCCGTTCACGTCTTGGCGATAAGTCTTACGCGTTCACCGCGTTGTGCTTGCGCAGCATGTAGGCTTTGGCGGTTTCCACAGCAACGGCGGCATCGCGGCAATAGGCGTCCGCGCCAATCGCCTTGGAGAATTCCTCGTTCAGCGGTGCGCCGCCGACCAGCACGATGTAATCCTCGCGCATGCCCTTTTCCTTGAGCGTGTCGATGACGACTTTCATATAGGGCATCGTGGTGGTCAGCAGGGCCGACATGCCAAGGATATCGGGCTGATCCAATTCCAGCGCCGCCAGATATTTCTCAACCGAGTTGTTGATACCGAGGTCGCGCACTTCAAAACCAGCGCCTTCCATCATCATGCCGACAAGGTTCTTGCCGATGTCATGGATGTCGCCCTTGACCGTTCCGATCACCATCTTGCCCATGCGCGGGGCACCGGTGGCAATCAGCAGCGGCTTCAGGATTGCCATGCCGCCCTTCATAGCGTTGGCGGCCAGCAGCACTTCGGGCACGAACAGGATGCCGTCGCGGAAGTCGGCACCGACGATGGTCATTCCGGCCACCAGGGCCTTGGTCAGCGCATCATAGGGAGCCCAGCCGCGCGCGATCAGGATGTTCACGCCCTCTTCGATCTCTTCGCGCAGACCGTCATACAGATCGTCATGCATCTGCAGCACCAGTTCGTCGTCGGAAAGTTCCGAAA
>JANNBI010000045.1:0-2960 GCA_031385345.1 Paracoccaceae bacterium
GGCATCCGGCCCGAACATTTCCGGGCCGGTGGATCGGCGGCGCTGGATCTGACCATCGAGATCATCGAACATCTGGGTGGTGAGTCCTATGCCTATGCGCGGCAGGGCAAGGCGAATGTTCTGACCATCGCCACCCATTCGGGCCGCGCCTGGACTGCCGGGCAAAAGATCAAGGCCGAGTTTGACCCCGCGAAAACCCTGCTGTTCGCGCCGTCAGGTCAGCGTCTGCGCTGAATTCTCAAAGAAAGTCAGAATGATGACCCGTCTGCCCCCCGCCCCGCTTTCGGTTTGGCGTCCGCTGAATATTGACCAGTTCCTGCTGGGCGCGCCGCATTACCCCGAGCATGTGGATGAAAGTTATTGGGAGCGGGACGCCCAAAGGCTGGCCGCCGCCGGGGCCAACACGGTGCGCATGGGTGAATTCGCCTGGCATCTGTGGGAGCCGTCCGAAGGCCAGTTTTCCTTTGATCTGTTCGACCGCGCGATTGCGATTCTGGCGCGGCACGGCATCCAGACCATCCTGTGCACCCCCACCGCCACACCGCCGCGCTGGCTGACGGTGAATTACCCCGAGGTTTTGCGCATCGATGGCAATGGCCGGGTGGCGGGCCATGGGTCGCGCCAGCATGCCGACACCACAAGTCCGGTCTATCGCGGCCATTCGCGCCGCATCACCCGCGCCATGGCCGCCCACTACAAGGACAACCCCGCCGTCATCGGCTGGCAGACCGACAACGAGTTGAACACGACGGTATCCGAAAGCCATTCCCCCAGCGCGCGGCTGGCATTTCAGACCTGGCTGCAAGGGCGCTATGGCCATGATATCAAGGCGTTGAACCGGGTTTGGGGTGGGGACTTCTGGGCGCTGGCCTATGGTCATTTCGGCCAGATCGACACACCGCGCGACATGGCGCCGGGGTTTCTGTCACCGGGGCATGTGCAGGATTATCACCGCTTCCTTGCCGCCGCGACCGCCACCTTCCAGCATGATCAGGTGGAGATTCTGCGCGAGGTGAACCCCGATTGGTTCATTTTCCACAATCTGGGCGCGCTGGCGGATATCGATTTCCGGGGACAGTTTGGCCAAGACCTCGATTTCATCGGCTTTGACATCTATCCGATGCTGTATGACGAATTTCGACGCGGCGGCGGTCATGCCGCCACCCAAGCCGCCTATCTGGACATGTGCCGGGCCTGGACGGGGAATTTCATCGTGCCGGAACAGGCTTCAGGGTTCGGCTCTCAGCCGGGGTTTTCGACGCTGAACCCCGAACCGGGGGAAATGCGGCGCATGGCGATGACTTCGGTGGCGCGCGGAGCGGATGGGGTGATGTTTTTCCGCTGGCGTCCGGCGCATTTCGGGGCCGAGATTTACTGGATGGGCGTCATCGACCACGACGACGTGCCGCGTCGCCGCTATGACGAAGCCAGCCAGTTCTTTCACGAGATGACCCGTCTGAAGCCTGAAATTCTGGGCACCCATGTGCGCATGGATCTAGGGATCGCCGGGGCGGATTTCGACAATCAGGAAGCTTACAAGACCTATGCGATGGGGTTGCCGTCGCCGCTGGATGACGCGACGATCCTGCACCGCGCCTGCTATACCGCCGGAATCGCGGCAGGATTTATCCACCCCGAGGATGATTTGTCGCCGTTGAAGGTGCTGTATGTGCCGCATTGGGTGATGTGGAAACCGGAATGGACGCCACGGGTCGCGGCGTTTGTGCAAGCGGGCGGGACGCTGATCCTGTCCGCACTGACCGCGACGCGCGACATCGACAACCACATCCACCGCCAACTTGCCCCGGCCGCGGGCCTGTCCGATCTGGCCGGGGTCACGGTGACCGAGTTTGGCCGCATCGTTGCACCGGGGGCCAGCGGGCTGTTTCCCGGCTGGAAAGACGGCACAAATGGCGCCTATGCCCCGGCGACAGTTTTGCCCGCCAGTTCCGCCACGCGCGCCTATACCTTGCGGATCGGCAACCGGGAATTCAACGCTGCACATCTGTACGAAATGCTGGACATGGCCCCGGGAACAGAGGCTTTGGCGCAGTGGTTGAACCGGTTTCTGGCCGGATCGCCCGCCGCAACAACGCGCCGCCATGGCGCGGGACGGGTGATCTATCTTGGCACCTATCTGACCGAAGATCTGGTTGAGGCGCTACTGGAGCAGGTGGTGATTCCCGCCGGTGCCCTGCCCTTGATCGCGGATCTGCCGCCGGGGGTCGAGGTGTCAGTTCGACAGGCCAAGGACCGCGCGCTGTGGTTCATCACCAACACGACCGACACGCCGGTGCAGGTTTCGGGCGCGCCGAGGGGGCTGGACTTGCTAAGCGGGGCGATCTGTACGGGTGTACTGATGCTGGACGCCTATGGCTGTGCGGTGATTAAAGCGGGGTAGCGGCTTTGTAATTTTGTCTTTTGGTCGGATTGCGCTATCTTTTTTCAATCAGCGCGATCATTTGACAGGAGGCAGACTTGACCCAGAACCTTTCTTTAACTTTGTCGCGCAAATTATTGGCGATATTAGTTTTTCTGTCATTTTCGCCTGCTGCAACGGCCGAAGAAACCATGTCACGGATCCCGACGCAATATATCGCGGCGCTGGGGGACAAGCTGGCCACCTCGGGCAATGATGCGGCGACCTGGGGGCTGTGGACAATTGATCCCGGCCCGCGCGGTGTCTGGACCACGGATTTTGCGCAGTTGACGGCCAAGGGCGGCGTGGCCCCCGACGGCTGGCAATTCGACCCAAAGGCCTGGTGGTTGGAAGAGCATGGGTTGATCATGGAAACGCCCAGCTTTCCGCTTCCGGCGGGCAAGTACGTGGTGACGGGTGGGCGTGAAGTGACATCGGTCCTGACGGTTGCCGCGCCTGATGCCAGCGGCGCGCAAAGCTGGAGTCTGGCCGACGGCGCCTCGGTTTACGACGTCACGCATCTGCGCTGCCGGGCGGCGCG
>JANNBI010000251.1:0-17050 GCA_031385345.1 Paracoccaceae bacterium
GGCACCTGCCGGATGGGGGTGGACGCCGGCGCGGTGGTGGACCCGCAACTGCGGTTCAACGGCATCGACGGCTTGCGCATTGTCGATGCCTCGGTCATGCCAAATGTGGTGTCGTCCAACACCAACGCCCCCACTATCATGATCGCGGAAAAAGCCGCCGACATGATCCACGCCAGCCACAGCCATGTCCGTCCCGCGGCACAGGCGCACATCCTTGCCAGCGCCGGTCTGGCCAACCCAAAGGGCCAAAGATGATCCGCCATATCGTTCTGATCCAGTTCCGCCCCGACGTGACCGAAGCCACGATCGCAGCAATCTTCGCGGATCTGCACGCCATCCAAACCATTCTGCCGGGGGTCTTGTCGATCACCTCGGGCCGCAGCACCTCGCCCGAGGCGCTGGAGCGCGGCCATATGCACGGCTTTGTCGCGGATTTCGCGGATTGGGGCGTGCTGGCCGCCTATCAGGCCCATCCCGCCCATAAAAAGGTTGGCGCGGCGCTGGTGGCCGGGGCGGTTGGCGGCATCGACGGCATTCTGGTGTTTGATCTGGAGGTTCCCGTCACATGACCGACCTGACCCTGCCCGATGACTCTGGCAGCTTGCAGCCCTACCGGCTGACCGGGACGCCCCTGACGCCGCGCGCGCCACGCGTCGCGCTGACCCGCACTGCCTTTGCCGCCGCGCATGTCATCTCGGACCCGATGCGCGACCACAGCCCTTGGGACGGGCGGCCCGCCGTGGATTGGGACGCCACGCTAAATTTCCGCAAAACCCTGTGGGATCAAGGGCTTGATCTGGCCGAGGCGATGGACACCGCGCAGCGCGGTATGGGCGTGGACTGGGCCACCGCGCTGGACCTGATCCAGCGCACCCTGCGCGACGCCCGCGCCCATCCCCGGCAGCCCCGCGTTGCCTGCGGGGCCGGAACCGATCATCTGCCCCTGTCCGACCTGCGCGACGCCGACGCAATCGCAGCCGCCTATGAAACCCAGGCCGAGGCGATCGAGACCGCCGGCGGCCAGTTGATCCTGATGGCCACCCGCGCCTTTACCGCCATCACCGCCGGTGAACGCGCCTATTGGTCGGTCTATCGCCGCCTGATCGACGGTGCCGCCCAACCGGTGATCGTGCATTGGCTTGGCCCGATGTTCGACCCGCATCTGGCGGGCTATTGGGGCAGCACCGATGTCGCCCGCGCCAGTGATTTCGTGCTGGAACTGATCGCGGACAATCCCGCCAAGGTGGACGGCATCAAGATTTCCCTGCTGGACCGCGCGCATGAAGAGGCGTTCCGCAAACGTCTGCCCGCCGGGGTGCGCCTGTATACCGGCGATGATTTCAACTATGCCGATCTGATCGCAGGGGATGGCCAGCATTTCTCGCACGCGCTTTTGGGGATTTTTGCCGCCATCGCGCCTGCCGCCTCTCAAGGGCTTGAGGCGCTGGCGCAGGGCGACACCGCCCGCTACCACGCGCTTTTGGCCCCGACCGTGCCGCTGTCGCGCGAAATCTTCCGCGCTCCAACACGGTTCTACAAGGCGGGCATCGCGTTTCTGTCGTGGTTGAACGGTCAGCAAAGCCATTTCATCATGCCCGCCGGATTCCAATCCAGCCGCGATATCACGCATTATTCCAACGTGTTGCGTCTGGCCGATCAGGCCAATCTGTTGGCCGACCCCGACCTTGCGACGCAGCGGATGCGCAGCCTTTTGTGCCTGCACGGCATCGCGCAGCCATGATCCGGCGCCCCACCATCATCGACGTGGCTTTGGCGGCGGGGGTGTCGAAATCGACCGTGTCTTTGGTGCTGCAAGCCAGCCCCACCGTGCGCGAGGATACCCGCGCGCTGGTCCGTCAGGCGATGGCCGACATCGGCTATGTCTATAATCGGACGGCGGCGAATATGCGCAGCGCCAATGCCGGGCTGATCGGTCTGGTGATCAATGATCTGCGCAACCCGTTTTTCACCGAATTTGCCACCTCGGTGCAGATGGCGCTGTCGGCGCGCGGCTATGCCACGGTGATCGCCAACACCAACGAGGATCCGGTCCTGCAAGATCAGGTCGTGGCGGCGATGGTCGAACATGGGGTTTCCGCACTTGTCATTTCGCCGTCTTATGGTGCGGTGACGGGGACTTTTGGCACATTGGCCCGCGCGGGCATTCCAGCGATGCAGGTGCTGCGGCAGGTGGATGCCCGCACCGATCTGTTCCCCTTTGCCGCCCCCGACTATTCCGCTGGCAGCCGTCTGGCGACCGATCATCTGCTGGCCATGGGGGCGCGGCGCATCGCCTTTGTCGGCGGGGTCGAAGGCTCTGCCGTCGCGGCGGAACGCATGTCGGGCTATCTGGCCGCGCTGGCGCAGGCCGACCTGCCGCCAACCAACCTGCCGGGCCGCGCAAGTCGCGCCTTCGGGCGCGAGGCGGCGTCCATCCTGACGGGTCAATCCTTTGACGCCGCCTTGTGTTTCAACGATCTGGTCGCCTTGGGCGTTCTTAGCGGATTTGCCGCCTTGGGTCGCCCGGTGGGTCAGGATTTTCGTCTGGTCGGATTTGACGATATCGAAGATTCCGGGCAGGTTTTTCCGGGCCTGACCACCGTACGTTGCAATATTGAAGGATTTGGCGGCCAGATCGCCACCACGATCCTTGACTGGCTGGAGGCGGATAAACGCCCCGATCCAGTGACCAGAACCGGCGTGGATCTGGTGATCCGCGCCTCAACCTCCGGGGCGTGACGATGGAACCCGCCACCCTTTTGCGCGCGATGTTTGACCGGGCGGTCGCGGTCGCGGACCCGATGCGAAGCCTTGCCGCCCATCTGCCGCCGCGCCCCAAAGGCCGGGTCGTCGTGGTCGGCGCGGGCAAGGCCAGTGCGCGCATGGCCGAAGCGGTTGAATCCGTCTGGGGCCCCTGCGAGGGGCTGGTGATCACCCGCTACGGCTATGCCCGCCCCTGTCAGGGAATAACGGTGGTCGAAGCCGCCCATCCCGTGCCCGATGCCGCCGGTTTGGCCGCCACCGCCCGGATGCTGGCGCTGCTGGACACCTGCGGAGAGGGTGATTTTGTGCTGGCCCTGATTTCCGGCGGTGCCTCCTCTCTGCTGGTCGCGCCGGTCGCCGGGGTCACTCTGGCCGAAAAGCAGGCGGTTAACGCCGCCCTTCTGGCCAGCGGCGCGCCAATCGATCAGATGAACACCCTGCGCAAACATCTTAGCCGCGTCAAAGGCGGTCAATTGGCGGCGGCGGCCTATCCGGCGCGGATGCTGGCCTTGATGATTTCCGACGTTCCGGGCGACAATCCGGCCTTCATCGGCTCTGGTCCGACGGTGGGAGAGGCGGGAACTTTGGCTCAGGCGCGCGATGTGGTGACGCGTTGGAACCTGACCCTGCCGCCCTCAGTCCTGACGGCGCTGAACCGGGGGTCGGGCGTGATTTCCCCGCAGGATCCGCGCCTGTCGCGGGTCGAAAACCGGATCTGCGCCGCGCCGGCGCAATCGCTGGCGGCGGCGGCGGATCTGGCCCGGCAGGCAGGTTACACCGTGCAGATTCTGGGCGATGACTTACAAGGAGAGGCGCGTCTGCTGGCCGCCGATCACGCCGCCTTGGCGCTGCGCAGCACGGGGCCGCTGGTGATCCTGTCGGGCGGCGAGGTGACGGTGACGCGGCGCGGCGACGGGATCGGCGGGCCGAACGCCGAATATGCGCTGGCGCTGGCAATTGCGCTGCAAGGGGCGCGCGGCATCCACGCGCTGGCCTGCGACACCGACGGCGTTGACGGCGCGGCCGAAGTGGCGGGCGCGATCATTGATCCGCAGACCCTGACACGCGCCCGCGCCGCCGGAATCGACCCGACCCACAGCCTTTCCCGCAACGACGCCCATGGATTTTTCGAACGGGTGGGCAGTCAGGTGATCACCGGTCCGACCTTGACAAATGTGAATGATTTCCGGGCCTTGCTGATCGACCCTTGACCATCAGACACCGGCGGGATTTTCAATATCCCCACCCATCGCCTGAATATCGGCATAGCGATCCCCGATCCGGTGATGCGGTCGCCCCCCGGTCGAAGCCCCCAGCGCCACCACAATCTCGTCATGCCCCGGCGCATCCGGCACCGCGAATTGCACCGTCAGATAATGCGAGCGGCGTCCCGCATCGTTCTTGTCCATCAGTGGAATTTGCAGCTGCGTGTTGGCCGGGCCGCGCACATTGGTAAAGCCAAGATAGGTCTTGGCCCCCACCGCCGTTCGGTAGAAATTGCCGAACCGCAGGGTGTGGATCAGAGCTGAAGCATGTTCCAACTCGCCACTTGTGCCCACGATTGCCGCCTTGCCGTAAGCCTCAATCGCCGCACCCGAGCCTGCCAGATCGCAGATCATTTCGGTCAGCATCTTGCCCAGAACCGGGGCCATGCGATGGATGTCGGGCGACAGATCCTCGACAAATCCGCGGCCATACCAAGGGTTGGTGACCACCGCCGCCACGCCCAGCACCCGAAACGGCGGATTGGCCGCGCGGCCCCCGTCGCGGTACACAACTTCGTCGAAAATCACGGTCTTGCGCAGCTCTGGCAGCATGGGTCTGGTCCTTACATGGTCACGGGGGGCAGGTGTTGGGCCAAGAAAGCCCGCACCAATTGGTTGGTCTGGCCGGGGTCTTCCATCAGCGCCATATGTCGCAAACCGGACAGGATATGAACCTGCGCGCCGGGGATTTCGGCGGCGATGGCCTGCGCCATCTGCGGCGAATTTCCAAAATCCTGATCCGCTGTGATCACAAATGCCGGGCAAATCAGCGGCGGGGTTGGCGCGACAACCTCATCAACCGAATTGGCGAAGATGGCGTAGTACAGCCAATAGGTGGCGGGGTCGTTGGCCAGCACCCAACCGCGCACCAGATCCCTCATCGCAGGTCTGTCCCGTTGAAAGCCCTCGGTGAACCAACGGGCCAACGCATCGTTGACCGTGGCGGCCGGACCGTTGATCTGCGCCTGCGCCACGCGGGCGGTGACGGCGGCCTGTGCCTGCGGCGACCGGCGGTGGGGTGAGTGCAGAATTCCCAAAGCCAAGGTGCGGTTCGGATGATCCTGGGCAAAGCGCCGCGCCACCATGCCGCCAAGCGAGAACCCAATGATCGCAGCCTGTTGCACGCCTGTATGATCCATCAGGCCGGCCAGTTGATCGGACAGATCTGAAAGGGTCGGCACCCCGCCGGGATGCGGGGTTTGCCCGTGTCCCAGCAGGTCATAGGTCAGCACGCGGTGGGTTTGGGACAGGGCAGGCACGGTCAGATCCCATAGGGCGCGGGTCAGACCAAGGCCGTGGACCAACACCACCACGGGCGCGGTTTCAGGGCCGGAAAGGGTAAATTTCGTGGCCATGGGGGGCAGCATCAGACCGTCGCCGCAGGCAGGGGATGCCAGGCGACCACCTCAATCTCGACCCGGCAATCGACCAGAAGCTCGCTGATTACAGCCGACCGCGCGGGGGGATTTTCGGGAAAATACTCGGCATAAACCGCGTTGAAGCCGGGGAAGTCGGCGCGGTCGCGCAGCCAGACCATGGTTTTGACGATGTGATCACGGGTGCATCCAGCATCGGCAAGAGTGTTTGTGATCACATCCAGAACGGCACGGGTCTGTTCGGAAATGTCACCCGTGGTCATCACCACACCGTCCTTCATCGGGATCTGACCGGTCAGATAGACCGTGTCACCAGCCCGGATCGCGCGCGACAGCGACAGTTTGCGCCCGTCGATCACCAACCCGCCGCCGATCACCACCTTGCCCGACGCCATTGCCGCCCCCTTTGCCATCGCCCTTAAAAGACACCGAAAATCCCCGCAGTTTCGCGGTTTTTTCGCCGCCATGTGTCGAAAAATCGCCAGACCCGCGCCCCTTTTGCCGCAGACTTGTCCCGACCCCTTGCAGGAGGCTGACGTGACAAGCGCCATCAAAGACTACCATATGCTGATCGACGGCGCTTGGGTTTCAGCCTCGGACAGGGGGGTGTTTGACAGTCTGGATCCGACGACGGGGGCAGTCTGGGCGCACATCCCGCAGGCCTCGGCGCAGGATGTGGACCGGGCAGTGCGGGCGGCGGACCGGGCGTTTTCCATCGGCCCATGGGCGCAGATGACGCCTTCTGCGCGCGGAAAATGTCTGCGCAAACTGGGGGATTTGCTGGCTGAGCGGTCCGAAGATCTGGGCCGTACCGAGACGATTGATACCGGAAAGATGCTGAAGGAAACCCGCTGGCAGGCACGCTATATCGCGGAATTCTTTCACTTTTATGCCGGATGCGCCGACAAGATCTCGGGTGAGACTTTGCCCATCGACAAGCCCGATATGTTCGTCTTTACCCGCCGCGAACCCCTTGGCGTGATCGCGGCCATCGTGCCTTGGAACTCGCAACTTTTCCTTGCGGCGGTCAAACTGGGACCAGCACTGGCGGCGGGAAACACGGTGGTTCTGAAAGCGTCCGAGCATGCCTCGGCCACGCTGCTGGAATTTGGCGCGTTGTTTGAATTGGCGGGGTTTCCCCCCGGCGTGGTGAACATCGTGACCGGATTTGGAGAGCCTTGTGGCCGCGTTTTGACCGCCCATCCGCTGGTCGCGCGGGTGTCGTTCACCGGGGGGCCGGGGGCCGCGCGCCATGTGCTGATGAATTCCTGCGAAAACTTCGCGCAGGTGTCGCTGGAACTGGGCGGCAAATCGCCCTTCATCGTGTTTGACGATGCCGACATCACCTCGGCGGTGAACGGGTCGATTGCGGGGATTTTCGGCGCCTCGGGGCAAAGCTGCGTGGCGGGGTCGCGGCTGTATCTGCACCGCGCGATTGCCGACCAATTCCTTGAAAAGATGGTGACTTTGGCCCGTCAGATTTGCATCGGCGCCCCCTTGGAGGAGGAGACTCAGATGGGTCCGCTTTGCACCAAGGGCCAAGTGCAGACCATCACCGCGCAGGTGGCCAAGGCCGTAGCGCAGGGCGGTGAAATCCTGTGCGGCGGGCGGCAACCGCCCGATCTGGGCGGCAATTACTATGAACCGACGATCATCGCTTGCCCCCGCCACGACATGGAGATTGTCGATACCGAACTGTTCGGCCCGGTCCTGACCGTGCAGATTTTTGACACCGAGGACGAGGTGGTGGCGCTGGCCAATGACAGCAAACATGGGCTGGCGGCCGGGGTTTTCACCCGCGACGGCGCGCGGCAAATGCGGATGTCACGCGCGCTGCGCTGCGGCATCGTCTGGATCAACACTTACCGCGTCGTGTCACCGATTGCGGAATTTGGCGGGGTGAAAGGGTCAGGCTTTGGCCGCGAAAGCGGGATGCAGGCGATGCAGGACTACACCCGCGCGAAAACGGTCTGGGTCAACACCTCGTCCGAGCCGATGGCAAACCCCTTTGTGATGCGGTGAACCTGCGGAATTTCACAAGCCATGGCGAATTTTCGACACTGGCCGCCGTTTCAACCCGCAAACTGGCCTGAATTATCCCGCCCGAGGAGGCTGACATGAAATTCCAACTTGCGATCAACCTGGAGCGGATGGACCCCGGCTTGGACATGAAGGATGTCGCGCGTCACACGCTGGATATGGTGCAAATGGCCGATGCGGGCGGATTTACCACCGTCTGGGCCGCTGAACATCACGCGCTGGAAATGACCATCGCGCCCAATCCGTTTTCGATCCTGACCTGGTGGGCGGCGCAGACCAACCGCATCCGGCTGGGCACGGCCTGCGTCGCGGCCGCCTATTGGCACCCGATCAAGGTCGCTGGAGAGGCGGCCTTTGTCGATCTGATTTCCGGCGGGCGCTTGGATTTTGGCATCGGATCAGGGGCCTACCAGCGCGAGTTTGACCGGATGCATCCCGGCCTGAAACAATCCGACGCCTGGCGCTATATGCAGGAAATGCTGCCTGCGGTGCGCGCGCTTTGGGCCGGGGATTATGCCCATGATGGCGAGTTCTGGAAATTCCCCACCGCCACCGCCTGCCCCAAGCCGCTGCAATCGCAGGTGCCGGTCTGGATCGCCGCCCGCGCCCCGATCACCTATGATTATGCGGTCAAAAATGGCTGCAATATCATGTCCTGGCCCCTGACCCGCGACATGGCCGAGGCGCAGATCTATATGGACCGCATGGATCAGGCGATGGCCGACAACCCCGGTGCGAAGCGTCCGGTCATGGCGATGATGCGTCACACGGCGGTCTATGACCGGGCCGAGGACTGGATGGTGCCGGTGCGCGCCGCCCAGACTCAACTTTCGCAGTTTGAGAACCTTTTCAAGAACATGGGCGACGTGTCCAATGGCTTTCCCAAGGCGATCCCGCTGGATCAGTTGGGCAACCGCGCCGAATATGACCCGCAGATGTTGCAGCGCAATCTGATGTTCGGCACGCCCGATCAGGTGATCGAAAAGCTGAAAGCCTATCAGGCGCTGGGGGTGGACCAGTTCATCTATTACGCCAGTCTGGGGCTGGGCCATGCCGAACAAAGACGATCGATGGAGCTGTTTTGTCAGGAGGTCATGCCCGCTTTTGCCTGACCCTCAGGCGCGGACATCCACCACCACGCGGCCCCGAACTTGCCCCTTCAGGATCGCCTCGCCCAGGGCTGGCAGATCCGACAGGGTGGCGTTCTGGATCATACCCTCCAACTTGGTCATCGGCAGATCGCGGGCCAGCCGCGCCCAGGCGCGCAGGCGGTCCGGCGTCGGCTTCAACACCGAATCGATGCCCAAAAGGTTGATCCCGCGCAGCAGGAACGGGATGACCGAGGCGGGCAGCGCCGATCCCCCCGCCAGCCCCACCGCTGCCACCGACCCGCCGTAACACATCTGCCCCAGCACCCGGGCCAACATCGCGCCGCCCACCGCATCGACGCAGCCCGCCCAGAATTCACCTTCCAGCGGGCGCTTGACGGTTTCATTCAGCGTCTCGCGGGCCACGATCCGCACAGCGCCCAGCCCGGTCAGATAATCCGCCATGTCCGGCCGCCCGGTGACCGCCGCCACGCGGTAGCCCAACTGCGCCAGAACCGCCACCGCGACCGACCCGACACCGCCCGCAGCACCCGTCACCAGCACCTCGCCCTTCGCCGGGGTCAGCCCGTGATCTTCCAGCGCCTGAACCGCCAAAATCGCCGTCAGCCCTGCCGTCCCCACCGCCATTGCCGCCCGCGTCGTCATCCCGTCGGGCAGTGGCACCAGCCAATCCGCCTTGACCCGCGCCCGCGTCGCATAGCCGCCCCAATGCACCTCGCCCACGCGCCAGCCGGTCAGCACCACGCGGTCGCCGGGGTGATAGCGCGGGTCGCTGGACACCTCGACCACGCCGGAAAAATCAATACCCGCCACATGCGGATAGCTGCGCACCAGCCCCGATCCGCTGGGCGACAGGCAAAGCCCGTCCTTGTAGTTCAGCGTCGAATACTCCACCGCCACCGTCACCTCGCCCTCGGGGAGGGCGGTATCCGGCATCTCGCGGAGCTGCGCGCGCGCCAGACCGCCCTCGTCTTTTTCCAGCAGCAAGGCGCGAAACATGGGCAGTCTCCAAGGGGTCGGGAATCGGGCGGTCAGCGGCCAGTGTGACCGAGGCTGGGCCCAGGTGCCACAGGGTTCACGCGGAACACAGGGTTCGCTTGTGAAAGCGAGGCGCCTTGTGATGGGGGGCGTCTGGGGCTTTGGTTAGAAGGGCGGAAAAAGAACCTATCGGGCCACCCGGTCCCAGCTGCCGGTTCTGGCGCGCTGGCCAGTTTTGCCAGCCTTGTCCACCTCGCCCAAGCGGCGGTTATGCTGCCCATGATCTTCGCCGGCGCGCAGGCCGCTTTGGCGATCATCCTGCCGTTTCACAAAACCAAACGGGCCGCGCGGCACTGCGCCGCGCGGCCCGTCTTTTTACATGGCGTTTTCAGCCAGCCATTTTGTCATCTGAGCGATCTCACCAACCTGGGCAGCGATGATGTCGGTCGCAAGCGCGCGCATTTCCGGGGTTTTGCCATGCGCCAGCAGCACATTGGCCATGTCGATGGCGCCCTGATGATGGGCGATCATCCCGCAGGCAAAGGCCACGTCGGGATCTTCCAGCATCATGCCGACATGCATGGCGGGCATTGTCACCATCATTTTCGCCATGTTTTCCTGCACATGCGTGGGCATGGCGGTCATGTCCATGCTTTCCATCCCCATCATGCCGGACCCCATAGTGTCGTCGCTCATGGCGGAATGGTCCATGGCGGGTTTGCACTGCTCGGGAAGCTGAAACGCGGCGTCCTGGGCCAATGCGGGCATCGCGCCAAGGGTTGCGGCAGCCGCCGCCGCGAGGATCATTTTCGTGAAGGTCATCGTAGAGTCTCCTGATTTAATGAAATTTGGACGTGATCAGGCGGGTTCCCGTCGGGGCGGGGGCAGGATCATTTCGGGATCACGGCCCATACCGCCAAGTCCTGCGGCGGCGGTCGTCTGGTCGTCCATGCCGCCGATGGGCACGGGTTGCGGGTCCGACAAAATCCCCGGATGGCACGTCGTCATCCAACAGCAAAATCCCGCCGCGCCGTCGCAATCGGCCTGAAGAAAGCCTAGCGGGGCGGCGGGTTGGTCGGCATACCCTTTCTGGGCAAAGCGGGCGGGCGCGTGGTGGGCGGGCGCAGAACTGACCGCCACGGATTGCGCCCCCTGCGCGGCTGCCGATGCGGCGCGGTGGTCAAGCGGCGCAAAAGCCAGAACGATGGCCAGCGTCAGAACCGCCGCCAAAACCCTTTGCCAAAGCTGTCTCGACCCTGTCATCTTTTGGTCTGCACCCGTTCATCGGCCGCTTGTTCCGTATAACCCCAAAGCGGCCCGGCGGTTTCGTCCGATCTTGCCGTTTGCGGGCCTGACCGAGGGGAAACGCGACCGATCAGCATCGAAACCGGCCCTATTCAGCCATCAGACCCTGCGCCAAAGGACTTGGCGGCAGGGTCAAGGTCAATGGGCATTCCCCCGGCGGCGGCTCAATCTTCGGTGATCTTCGTGATGCCCCCCTGCCCCGTCTGCAGTCAGGTTTCGGAAATCTCGACCACCGGACGCGCGCCGCCCAGATCCTGAAACGCCAGTTGTCGACAGGAAAACACCAGAATCTGCTGATCCTGCGCGGCGCGGGTCAGGGCTGTGAACATCTTTATGATCCGGTCATCATCGGAAAAGACCAAAGCGTCGTCCAGCACGATCGGCATATGCCGCCCCTGCCGCGCGAACAGCCGCGCGAAGGCCAGTCGGGTCAGGATGGCAATCTGTTCCTTGGTGCCGCCGGACAGATTTTCCAAGGTTTCCTCGGTCTGCCCGCGCGTCAGGCCCGAGGGCAACAGGTTGTCCCTGTCAAAACTCAGCGCCGCATCGCGGTGCAAAATTGCCAGAAGCGGTTTCAATTCCTCATGCACCGGGCCGAAATAGGTGTCCTGCGCGGCGGTTCTTTCGGCCTCCAGCGCTTGGTTCAGGCGAGTCAAAGCCGCGAACTTACGGGCAAAGCGCACTTCGGTCGCCGTAGCGGTTTCCAACTGCCCGCGCAGGTCGTCGCGCCGCTCTTCGATGCCATGCCCGGCAAGGGTGCGGATCTGCGCCGACAGGGCCGCCAGCCTTTCGCCCTGTTGGGCACGCTGCTGGCTAACGCCGTTCACCGCCGCCTCTGCCCGGTTAAGTTCGGCGGTCGAGGTGGCAAGATCGGGGGCGCTGGCGATCAGCGCGGTCAGCGCAGCCTCGGTCTGGGTCAGGGTCTCGGCGGTCTGGGCATCGCGGCGCAGCAGGTCTGCGCGCCGCGCCTCTCGGGTGGCGTCCACACCTGCGGCGGCGCGGGCGCGGTCAAGGTCTGTCACTGCCGCCTCGGCCTGCGCGGCGGCCTTGATGGCAGCTTCGCGGGCAAGGGCGTGATCTGCCGCAGTTCTGGCTTGGGTTTGCGTGGTTTTCGCCTCATCGGACAGGGCCGTGGTCAGATCCTGCTCCAGATCAGCGATCCCGGGCAGGGGGTCGTCCTGCGCCTCGGCGGCGGCCAGTGTCGCCTCGGCCATGGCGGCGGTCAGGGCGTCAATCCCTTTCGGCGCAAGGGTGTTCAGCACGGCCTGCGCCAGGTCGGCGCGGCCCGCCGCTTCGGTCCGGGCAGCGGCGGCACTGCGGGCCTCTGCCAGGGTCTTGACGCCACATAGCGCCAGAAGATCGGCTAGCCGCTTTGCCGCTTTGGCCAGCAAAGCTGCGCCATCGGCGGCAGGGGCCTGCGTGCGCAGGGTCATTTGCCCGATCCCCGGCAGGTCAATCTGCGCCAGCGCACCCAGCACAACGGGACTGTCCCCCGAAATCGCCACACCGTCCAAGGACAGGCGCGCGGCCCCGGAATAGGCCACGCTTAAGACCGCGCTTTGGGCCTCATGCGCCGTCTCGCGCTTGGCAAAGTCGCTGGCCGCCGCTTCGACCCCGGCCAGCCAATCCGGCGTCGCGGCCACGGCGTTCATCCGCGCGCGCGCCGCGTCGCGTTGATTTTGCGCCTGTTGCGCCTTGGCGATCTGGGCGGCCAAGTCCAAGGCCCGAGCTTTGGCCTTGCGCGCCTCGGTCTGGCGGCGAGCAAGGTCCAGCCGCAACCGGGCCTGACCTACAGTGGTCTGCGCCGCCACGACCCGCGCGGTGGCATCGTCAACCGTTCGTTTCAGGGCGCTGGCCTCGACCTCACGCGCTGCCCGCGTTTGGGATGCCAAAAGCGCCGCCGTTTCAGCCCTTGCCAACCCGTCGATGGCGCGCAGAAAGGCGGTCAGATCGGCCTCGGCCCCCTTGGCTTGCAGTGCAGCGATATCACGGTCCTGACGGGCGGCGGTAACCAGCCCTTCATGCGCCCGCGCCGTGTCCATCGCGGTGCGCGCCGCGATCAGGGCAGCAGCGCGGCGGGCTTTGCCTTCGGGGTCGTCCAGCTTTGCCAGCGCCGCGTCAGTGTCTTTACGTTCGGCCAGCGCGCTATCAAGGGTTTCGACCTGCGCCGTCACACTGGCAAGCTCGGCCGCCAATGCCACAGCCTCATCCGCCGCCGCCTTCCAGGCCCCGGTTTTCTTTCCGGTTTTGGTGGCAATCGCCGCCAGATCCTGCCCAAGGCGTTGCATCACGCGGTCCATGCGTTTGCCGCCGGTCATCGCGTCAATCTCGCCGGCGATCGAGGTCAAAAGATCGCGCCGGGTGTCGGCTTGCTGGGTTTTGTCCTTTGGCGTCTCGGCCTCCAGCCCCAACACCCCTTGCCGCACCCACAACAGCCCCGCCGGCCCAACGCTGGTTTCGCCCAGAAGGTCGGTGATCCAGCGTTCCGCCTCATCATCCTGGGCGATGATCACCCCCTCCGGCATCCGCAGAATCCGCGCCATCTTTTTCGCCATGAACCGCTTTTCCACCCGGAACAGGCCCGCAGCGGTTTCGATCTGGGCCGCAATTTCCACCGCCCCCCCGGCATAGGGTTGCAGCGATTTCACCGGCTTGGCGGTCGAGCTGTATTTTTCAAAAAACAGCGCATGGATCGCGTCAAAAAAGGTGGATTTGCCAAATTCATTGGCTTGGGACACCACGGTAATCCCCGGCCCGATGCCCGTGATCGACGCGCGCTTGCCAGTGAATTTGCGGACATTGGTCAGGTGAAGCGACTGGAGTTTCATTCATGCCTCCAGTGCATAGCTGAAAAGATGGGACAGGGCGGCCTGCGCGATATCCCGCGCTTCGGGGGTCTGGCGGGGGTCGGCGGCGTCACTGGCAAGGGCTTCGGCCGCCGCGCGCAGGGCGCCGTTCCGGTCGATGGCGTCCAGATCGTCGGTGGCATGGACCGTAGCCAGCCCGCTGAAATCCGCGTGATGCGACAGGAAATCGGGGGCAACGGCGGCGGCCGCCTGTTCCAGCGCCACGCGGGTCAGGGCCGTGGTGCGCCCCGTCACCTGCATCTCGAACAGGGTCAAGGCCCGCTCGGCCAAGGGTGGCAAGATCTGTTGGTGCAGGGTCGGCACATCATCGCCTTCCGTCAGATCCAAGGGAACGCGCTGCCAGCAAATGCTGCCGGTGGGAAGTGAGGTCACTTTGGCAGGCGCGCCCAAAGCAGCGATCTCAACCAGCAACGCCGCCGGGGTCTTGGCATGTTTGAACCCGTCGGATTCCGGCGCGCCGGAATACCAGGTGTCCGCCCCGAACGACACTTGCCCGTGCCAATCGCCCAGCCCCAGATAGGCCAGACCGGACCGGCGGGCGCGGTCCAGCGGGATGATCGACGATCCGCCCTCCTCGCTGCTGGCGAAATCGGTGACAGAGCCATGGGCTAGCCCGATGCGCAAAGCCTCGCCCGTGGCCACTTCGTCGAACCAACCGGTCAGATCGCGGCCCGGACGCCGCTCTCCCGGCGGGGCGGGCAACAAGACCACGCCCTGGGCCAGATCATGCGGCGCGGGGGTCAGCAGGACCACAACATTGGCCGGCGCATCCTGCACCACCTGCCGCCACAACTCGGTCGCGTTTGCGTGGTCGTGGTTGCCGGGCATCACCACCCAGACCACATGATCCGCCGCGCGCATGGCGTTCATCGCCTGCCGGATCACCGAGGGCGCGGGCGTGGTCTGATCAAAGGTGTCCCCGGCCAACAGGATATGGCTGGCGGCATGGTCCCGGGCCAAATTGCCAAGTTTGACCAGCGCCTCGGCGCGGGCTTGCCGCAGGCGCACCCGCACATCCTCGGGGAATTTTCCAAAGGGTTTTCCCAGATGCAGGTCTGACGAATGAATGAATTTGATCACGAAAGCGCTTTCTGAAGGTCGATCACTTTGGGCAATCGGGGCCATGCCGGGCGAAGCGACCGGCCGTCGTTTGGCAGCAGGATCCTGGGGTCAGGGCACTGTGCGGCTTAATCGGACAAAAGCAACAGATATAACGGCTTAGCTGGCCGATAGCCGCGGGTCAGACTGCCAGCGCAGCCAGACCTCGGGTTTCATTTCGTCGGGACTTAGAAAAGTGCGGGCCGAAAATGTCGGCACGCCAACGGAAGAAATGGCAAGTGCCCCCCATTCCGGTTCGGGGGGCGTGGCGTCCTGACTGCCGGCCCAAACGCCGCAGGCAACCGCCCGCAAATACAAATCGCCGTCATGTTCGATCCGGGTGCCAAAGGCCCCGGCGCGCAACAAAGTGACCGCCTCGGCATCGGCCACGGCCAGAAACTGCGGGTCCAGCCGCGACGGGCTCCGTTCAAAAAACCGCTCCAAAGCGTGCAGGCAAAAGGTCATGCGATTGATGTGCATCTGCACAAGACCCCGCACCGGGATCGCCCAGACTCGGGTGAACATCAGGACATATTCCGAAAACAGATCGGTCGCATCGGTCCGGGTCACGGTGTCGCGGACGTTGCGCAGAACCACAACCACACCCCGCCCCTCGGCCCCGATACCGGCGCGCACCACACCGGGAACACGGCGCAAGCGCTGCACCAGCCGTTCCATCGCCAGGCGGTTGGGTTTCATCTCGCGCAGCGCGGCAAAAATCTTGTCGGCAGGCGCCTCCTTTTGCCGCGCACTGTGCAGCGCCTGACGCGCCACCCCACGTTTCAGCGACCGACGCAGGCTAAGCGAACCGATGGGATCTGACATCTGAAGGGTCACGGCGGGAACTTTCTTTATGGTAAAGGAGTCGCTAATATTTACACTCTATGCGAGCATCGCGTCAGAAACTGTCATGGTGCCAAGATGTCCTTCCAAAAAGCTGCCGACCTGCTGCGCCTCGCGGAAATGGCGGTTTCGCTGTATGGCGGGGTTTGTCTGGCGGATATCGAACAAACCTTCGGGGTGGACCGGCGCACCGCGCAGCGCATGACCAAGGTTCTGGAAGTTGTGTTTCCCGGCTTCATCATCAAACTGGATGACGAGCGGCGGAAACACTGGA
Organism: Paracoccaceae bacterium; assembly: GCA_031385345.1. GTDB lineage: Bacteria > Pseudomonadota > Alphaproteobacteria > Rhodobacterales > Rhodobacteraceae > CAIYZT01. Next base: position 15,919 of record JANNBI010000251.1, read on the forward strand.
AGCTGGCAGGTGCCGACGCGAAACTGATCTTCGCCCAGGGTGTGCGCGAAAGTGAGCTGTCAGCGCTGGAAATCGCCATCCGGCGGGCCGAACGCGACGGCGCCACCAACGAAGTACGCGCCATCCAGTCCCTGCGTGACAGGTTGCTGGCCTCGATGCCCGGCCCCTTTGCCCGCCGCGTCGAAGCCGATGCCGAGGCCGTTCTGGAAGCTTATGGGTTCGCCTCGCGGCCCGGCCCGCATGTGCGCGTCGATCCGGACCTGCTGGGCGCGATTGCCGAGGCGTTGAAAGGCCCCTTCGTGCTGCGGGTGTTCTATCTGGGCGGGCGCGACATCGCTCCGCGCGACCGGATTCTGGAACCGCATGGGCTGTTGCTGGGCACAAGGCGCTATCTGGTGGCCCGCGAAAAGAACGGCGATGGCCGGATGCAGCATTTCCGGCTGGACCGGATGTCGCAGGCAAGGCTGGATGCCTCGTCCTTTCAACGCGACCCGGCCTTCGATTTCACCGCCCACGCCGCCCGCGCCTTTGGCTCTTATCACGCCGACCATGAATACGCCGAGGTGACCTGGCGCTTCACCGCCAAGGCCGCCCCGGTCGCGCGCGCCTTTGTGTTCCATCCGTTGCAGGTGATGACCGACGAGCCGGACGGCGCGCTGACCGTCCGTTTCCGCGCCGCCGGCCATCTGGAAATGGCCTGGCATCTGTACCAATGGGGCGACGCGGTAGAGGTCATAGCCCCCGAAGCCCTGCGCAAATTGGTCGAGGATCATCGGCGCCGGGATTTCGACGCCTTGCCGTGATGGGGCCAAGCGAGGGACGGCGCGGTAAGGGGCAGGCGCGACAAAGGTGTCACCCATTCCCTTGGTTTCGCATTCACGGGACTTGGTTAACCAAGGTTCCGCAACCCGTATAAAAGGCGGGCGTCAAGAACTTGCGGCGCGACGGTCGAACACCCGCGATCCGAATGCGCGACACCAAAGCGTCGATGAACTCTTCCCCGCACTCAGGGGTAGGTGACACGTGTCCGCCATCAGCGCCCATGGAACAGTTTAGCATGATTGCGTAGCGGAGGGTTTGCGGCTCATCTTTCCCCTAGATGGAGTTGAAGATGATGAAGAAACCCGTGACG
>JANNBI010000101.1:0-24736 GCA_031385345.1 Paracoccaceae bacterium
GTTACGGTTGCGCCGGGCTATTCGCTGACCAAAACCCCCAGCACCACGACCTTTACGGCGGTGGGGCAAGTGGTCAGCTACAGCTATGTCGTTACGAACATCGGCTCGGTGCCGATCCGCAATCTGTCACTGTCAGACAACAAGATCGGGACGGTCAGTTGCAACAAGACGGTGATCATGTCGGTCAATATGGGCCAGACGCCTGACAGTGCGATATGTACCGCCAGTTACACCATCACGCAGGCCGATTTCGATATCGAAAGGGTGACGAACATCGCCAATGCGGTGGGCACACCGGATTACGGAACTTTGGGTGTGTTGACGGCCACGGCGACGGTCACTGGCCCGCCGATTGCGCCCGCGATCAGTCTGGCAAAAACCTCGACGCTGACCGCTTTTGGCGCGGTGGGCACGACGGTTCCTTACAGCTTTCGTGTGACCAACACGGGAAATGCCACGCTGACAAGTGTGGTGGTGACCGATCCGCGCGTGCCGGGATTGTCTTGCACCACCGCCAGTCTGGCGCCCGCGGCGCAGCTGAACTGTAGCGCTGTCTATACCGTGACGCAGGCCGATCTGGATGCCTTTGCGGCGGGGACAAACCTGATCAACACCGCAAGCGTCACCTCCCGCGATCCCAAGAATGCCGCGCGTACCGCGACATCGACCCTGTCCTTGCCCGGACCTGCGCCGGTTGTGACGATGTTTCTGGACAAGACCACCACCGCCACCACCTATGCGACGGTCGGTCAGGTGCTGCCCTATCAGATTTTGGTGCGCAACACCGGCAACGTGACCTGGCCCGCAGCGCCAACGGTCACCGACAGCAAGACCGCCGTGTCTTGTCCGGCAGGTGCCGTTGCCCCGGGTGCGTCGATCACCTGTTCGGGGAATTATGCCGTCACCCAAGCCGATCTGGATGCCGGCAGTTTGGTGAACACCGCCAGCGGAACCATCACTGTGACGGGTCGCACGGCAACCGCCACGGATACAGTCACGCTGAACGCGACCCGCACCCCGGCTTTTACCCTGGACAAACGCTTGGCCGTGGCCTCGCCCACCAGCTTTTCGGCCACAGGGGTTTCGTTAAGCTATGCCTATGATCTGGCAAACACCGGCAACGTGACGCTGAATACCGTGGCCGTCACCGACAACCGAACAACCGTCAGTTGCCCCGCGACCACCATCGCCCCCGGCACGACGCTGACCTGCACCGCGGCTTATGTCACCACCCAAGCCGACCTGAATGCGGGCGGTGTCACCAATACCGCCAGCGCCACCGCACGGACGGCGGGGCCGGTGACCAATGTCACCTCAAACAGCGACAGCGTCACGGTCCCTGCCGTGCAGCAGCCAGCGCTAAGCATGACCAAAACGGCGCCGACTCTGACGGCCTTGCAATTCACTGTGGGCAGGGTTGTGACCTATAGCTACACGATCACCAACAGCGGCAACGTCGATCTGATTGCCGCCAACCAGTTGACGATCACCGATAACAAGATCGGTACGTTCAACTGCGGCAGCGGGATTTTCCTGCGCAACACCAGCCGCACCTGTACCGCCACTTATACCCTGACCTCTGCCGATGTGTTGGCCGGACTGGTGTCGAACACCGCAACGTCGAACTCGGGGTCCACCACATCAAACCAAGTGACGGCAACGATTGCGCCGACGCTGTCACCGGCGCTGACGCTGGTTAAAACCGCAAACCCGGCCAGTGTTTCGGCAACGACCGATGTGATCAGCTATACTTTCACTGTCACCAACTCGGGCAATACCCAGATCATCCGGTCTGCACAGCCGATTTCGATCAACGATCCGATGCTGGCCGGTGTCAGTTGTGTGGCCCAGCCCGCCGTTTTGAACCCCACTGAAAGTTTTGCCTGCACCGCAAGTTACAGCCCGACCCAAGCGCAGCTTGACGCGGGACAGGTGACCAATACGGCAACGGCGTCGTTCCCTTATAACGCCTCGACCGTCATCACCTCGCCGTCCTCCTCTGCACGGGTGTCGGTTGTTGAGACGCCGGGCCTAAGCCTGGACAAAACCGGACCGACCAACTTTACCGCGGTGGGGCAGGTGCTGAGCTATGGCTTTGCGGTGCGCAATACGGGCAACACGACGCTGACAAGCACGACGGTGACCGATCCCAAAATTCCCGGCCTGTCCTGCACGCTGACCACAATCGCGCCGGGCGCTACCAAGTCTTGCACGGGCAGTTACACGGTGACGCAGGCCGATATGGATGCGGGGGCTGTCAGCAACACCGCCACGGCCCAAGGGGCGACGGCGGCGGGCGGATCCGCTTTTGGCAGCGATACAGTGGCGGTCCCGGTATCGCCGTCGGTTGTGTTGAAGTCGGCAACATTTACCAAACTGGCCAACCGCACAACCTTTGCCGCCGTGGGCGACAGCATCACCTATACCATGGGCGTCAGCAACACCGGAGCGCAGACCCTGCGTAACATCAGCGTCACCGATGTGTTGAACGCGAGCTATAACTGCGCGATTCCGGTGTTGTCGCCGGGTGCGGTGAACAACACCTGCACCATGACCTATGTGGTGACGCAGGCCGATTTTGATGCGGGCCGGGTGGTGAACACCGCCTCAGCTGCAAGCGCCGATTTCACAACCTTGACCAGCGGCCTGACGGTGACCGGACCGGCGCGCACTGCGGCCTTTACCCTGACCAAAGCCGCCTCCGGTCCATATACGGCGGCGGGCGATGTGGTGACGTTCAGTTTCACTGTGACAAACACGGGCAATACGACCCTTAGCAATCTGACCGTCAGCGATCCGTTCTTTTCACCAGCGCTTTCGTGCCCGATTGTCAGCCTTGCACCCGCAGCAACCAACGCCACCTGCACCGCCAGCTATACCGTGACGCAAACGGATGTTGATCGCGGCCAGATCACCAATACCGCCAGCGCCAGCGGGTCGGCCCCTGCTGGCGTGACGGCACCCACAAGCCAAAGCTCCACCGTTGTGGTGGCGGGCCCGACCCGCGCCCCATCGGTGGAAATCACCAAAACCCCGGACACGGCCAGTTTTGCCGCCGTTGGCAGCACTGTCGCCTACACCTTCAGCGTCACCAATACCGGCAATGTCAGCCTTGGCGGTCTGGTCGTTTCCGATGCCGCCCTTGGCTTCAGTTGCAACCTTGCCAACCTTGCCCCGGGTGCGACGGCGACCACCTGTAGCGGCGGTGCGCCAGCCCTAAGCGCCAGCCGCGTGATGACGCAGGCCGATGTCGATAGCGGCAATTACACCAACACTGCGGGCGTCATCGGTCAAAGCCTGATTGCGGGGACTGCCGTGTCGGATACCGACACCGTCACTGTTCTGGGCCCAGCCCAGGCCCCGACGATCAGCCTGACCAAGACCAGCAGTCTGGTCGGCACTTACGACAGCGTCGGCCAAACCGTGCCCTACAGCTATACCATCACCAACACCGGCAATATCACCCTGACCGGGGCGTTTTCGGTCGCTGACGACAAGATTGCCTTGGTCAGTTGCCCCAGCGTTCCGGCGGCGGGGGTTGCCCCCGGCGGCACTTTGGTCTGCACCGGGTCTTACACCATCAACCAAGCCGATCTGAACGCGGGCCAAGTGGTTAACCTTGCCACGGCGCAGGTGGTGCAATCGGTGGTGGCCCAGAACCCCGGCGATCCGACCAGTGTTACGGCCAGCTCTTCCCAAGCCAGCGAGACGGTCACCGCTGACCAGTTGCCGCAGCTGACGATTGTCAAGCGTGTCAAGGCGGGCTCGGCTGCGTCTTATGGCGTTGTTGGCGATGTCGTGACCTTTGAATATGTCGTGACCAACGCGGGCAATGTCACCACGACCGCCCCGATCACGGTAAGCGATGACAAGATCGCAGGCATATTGACCTGCGGCGCGGCGGGGCTGGCACCGGGCAGTTCTGTCACCTGCGACCAAGACTGGACCGCGACCCAAACGGCCATCGACACGGGCGAGGTGGTAAACACCGTTTTCGCCCGCACGGTCTTTAACGCGGCCAATGTCGATTCTGCGACCGACAGCGTGACCATCACGGCGGTGCAGGATGCGGCATTGGCGGTGGTCAAAACCTTCACCGGAACTGATGCGCCCGGGCTTTTCAACGTTGGTGATACCCTGTCGTACACCATCGTCGTCACCAATTCGGGCAATGTCACGATCGACGGTCCGATCACGTTGAATGACAACCTGACCACGCCCGTTTGCCCGGCGTTGCCCGGCAACATTCTGGCCCCCGGCGACACGCTGAACTGCACCTCGACCCATGTTGTTACCAACAACGACGTCAATCTGGGGGCCGCAACCAACGTGGTTTTTGCGACGGGCAGTTTTGACGGCTCTTCGGTGGTTTCGCCGTCGGATGATGCGATCTATCCAATTGCGGCAAACCCGGCCTTGTCTTTGACCAAAGCGGCGGTGGCGGGCGCTATTCCCTTTGACGCTGCGGGCGACACGATCACCTACCGCTACACGCTGGACAACACCGGCAACGTGTCCCTGCCGCGCGCGATCTTCATCACCGATGACAAACTGGGCAGCGGGCCGCTCCTGTGCAAGCCGGCACGGCCGTTCGGCACCAACGCGCCGCCCGTGACCTGTGATTTTGTCTATACTGTGACCCAAGCCGATGTTGACGCGGGCGAGGTTACGAACAACGCCACGGCCAGCACCACCTTTGGACCGCTTGCGACGGCCACCACCGTCGTATCACCCAACGCGACCGCGACGGTTCTGGGGGTTGAAATCCCGGCGCTGACCGTCACCAAGACCGTCAGCGCCGGGCCGAACCCTGCGGCAGTCGGGGATGTACTGACCTATCGGATCAGCACCATCAACACCGGCAACCAGACCATCAGCGGCGTGACGACGACCGACGACAAGGTCGATCCGATGACCTGCACGGTCAACGGGGCGGCTGCCCCCGCCAATGTCGTGCTTGTCCCCTTGGCAGAGTTGATCTGCACCGCACCCTATACCGTCAAGCAATCGGACGTCGATGCGCAGGTGCTGACCAATATCGCAACGTCGCAGGGCGTCGATCCGCAGGGCGCGACGATCACCGACAGTGGCAGCGTGACCGCTCCGTTGCAGGCGGCCAGCCCGTCGGTTGAGGTGACCAAGATTGTCGAACCGGCACCCGGACCGGATGATTCCTTTGCCGCTGTCGGTCAGCCAGTGACCTTCCGGGTGACAGTTCTGAATACCGGAAACATCACGCTGAGTTCCAGCACCGTGACCGATGATCTGGTCGCAGGCAGTTGTGCGGTGCCCACGCTGGCGCCGGGTGAAAGCGATACCAGTTGCACCTTTGTGGTGATCGCGACGCAAGCCGACATTGATGCGCTTTATGGCCCGGTCGGTGGGCAGAAATTTGGTGGCATCACCAACACCGCCAGTGTCAGCTCGCAACCCGCCACACCCGGCAGCCCGACCGTTACCGACACAGGCACGGCTTTCGCCAAGGGCCCGGATCACAGTCTGGCCCTTAGCCTGTTGAAATCGACCACCGCCACCAGCTTTTCTGCCTATGGCGAGGTGATCCCCTATACCTTCGTTGTCGCCAACGCGGGCAATGTCACCCTGACCGCGCCGATCCAGATCACCGACGCCTTGCTGGGTGCGCCGTTTGACTGTGGCATCATGCCCCCCGGCGGCCTTCCTCCGGGTGAGTTTCTGACCTGCACGGGCAATTACACCGTCAGTCAGGCCGACGTGGATGCAGGCAGCCTGACCAACACCGCCCGCGCGGCCTCGACCGAGGTGCCATATCCGTCAGATCCGGCTTTGCAAGCCCCCGTCACCTCCTCTGTGACGCTGACGGGCAGCCGCAATCCGGCGCTGAGTATCGACAAAACCGCCGATATCCTGATCGACGCGGAAGCTGGCGATGTGGTCACATATACCTATGTCGTCACCAACACCGGCAATGTGACACTGACCGCCGTGACCCCGGATGATCAGCAGACCAATGCCGCGGGCACGGTGACGCTGGCGCTGGCTGGCGATGCGCTAAGGTCTGATATCGCGGAAACCGGCAACACCACGGATGCCGCCGCAAATGGCATTTGGGACAATCTTGGCCCCGGCGATACCATAAGCTTTAGTGCCAGCTACACAGTGACCCAGGCCGATGTGGACGCTGGTGCGGCCCTGATCAACACGGTGACAGTGGGGGCGCAAAGCCCGGCCGGCACCACCGCGCTTTCGGCGGACGACAGCCTGACAATCCCGGTGATCGCCGCCGCCCCGTCGTTGCTGGTGATCAAATCCGCCGACACCGTAGGGATCGCCAGCCCACCAGCAGTCGGCAATGTCATCGCTTACAGCATCACGGTCGCCAATGCGGGCAATGTGACGCTGACAGCGCCGACTATGACCGACACTTTGTCTTTGGGCGTTGCGTCAGGCGGGGCGGTGATCTTACCTGCTCCTGTCACGACCTATGTCAGCGGCGATGCCAACAGCGACGGGCTGCTGGATGTGACCGAGACTTGGACTTACAGCACCAGCTTTGCGCTAACCCAAGCGGCGATTGATGCTGGCGGGGTTTCCAACGCCGCGACCGCCGCCGCGCGCGATCCGAACAATACTGCCGTCAGCGATCTGTCGGATAACGATGGTACCGGGGCCAGTAATCCCACCACCACCACTTTGACCAGCGCACCCCGGTTGGCGCTGGTCAAAACCGCAACCTTGCAGGATGGCGGCGATGGTCGGGCGGATGCGGGTGACAGGATTGACTACACCTATGTTGCCAGCAACACCGGCAACGTCACGGTTTTTGATCTGACCATCGCCGAGACTGGTTTTGGCGGCACAGGCACGGTTCCGGTGCCGCTGCGCACGGCAGGCGGTGCGGCTTTGGGCGGTATCTCTGGGCTGAACGATGTCAGCGTCGGCGCTTCGATCACCTATCAGGTCAGCTATGTGCTGACCCAAGCCGATATAGATGCGGGCGAGGTGCTGAACCAGGCCACGGTTGCAGGGACTGATCCGGCGGGTACGGCGGTTTCGGACCTTAGCGGTGCGGATGCCTCCAGCGATGCGGTCACGGAAACGGTGCTGACCGCGGCAGCCGCGCTGGATGTGCAAAAACGCGCCGATATCAGCGGCTTGTCGGCCCCGATCGCGGTCGGTGATGTAATCGCCTATACGGTTACGGCGCAGAACACGGGCAACGTGTCGCTGAACGCACCGCTGATCACTGATACCCTTCGCGATGCCAATGGCGTGGTCCGCCCGCTTAGCGCTGCCCCGGCCTATAGCAGCGGCGACAGCAACACGGACGGTATTCTGGACGTGGGCGAGACATGGACTTATCTGGCCAACGTTCAACTGACGCAGGCGATCATCGACGCGGGCGGGGTGTCCAACCTTGCCACTGTGGCGGCGACGACGCCTGCGGGTGCCAGTGTTTCGGATATCTCGGACGATGATGGCACCGGGACCAGCGATCCGACGGTTACACCGCTGGCCGCAACGCCCGGCCTTGAAGCCCTGAAGATCATTGATGTCAGCGGTCTGGACTCGCCACCGGTGGCGGGCAATGTGATTGGCTATGCGATCTCGGTGCGTAATGCCGGCAATGTCACGCTGGATGGCGTCACCTTTACCGATACCTTGACCAACCTTGCGGGCGACACCCTGACGCTGACCACTGGGCCTTCATATCTGTCCGGCGACAGCGGCACGGACGGTCTGCTTGGCGTGGGCGAGAGCTGGAGCTATGACGCCAGCTATGTGATCACTCAGGCGGATATTGACAGCGGCCAGGTGTCCAACACCATCACCTTTAACGCCACGGCGCCTGACGGCAGCGCGCTTAGTGACGTGTCGGACGATGACGGCACCGGCAGCAGCGATCCAACAGTCCAAGCCCTGGCGCAGACGGCAAGCCTGACAGCGCTGAAGTCTGCCACCCTCGATCTGGGATCGGACGGTGTCGTCACGGCGGGCGACCTGATCAGCTATAGTTACAGCCTGCAAAACACCGGCAACGTCACGGTCTATGATGTGATGATGACCGAGACCGGCTTTACCGGCAGCGGGACGGCACCGGTTCCGGCCTATGGCGGCGGCGGGGCGACCTTGGGCGGCATCGCGGGGATGCCTGATCTGGCAGTGGGGGCGACGGCCACCTATACGGCAGATTATGCGTTGACCCAGGCCGATATCGACCTTGGCCAGGTGGTCAACAGCGCCACCGGCAGCGGCTTGGCGCCGGATGGATCGACGGTCAGCGATATCAGCGGTTCTGCGGCCAACAATGATACCCCAACGCAGGTGGATCTTGCAGAAGCGCCGGGGTTGAACGTGGTGAAGACCGCCGATCTGTCGGGGTTGTCCAATCCGGTCGCTGCGGGCGATGTCGTGGACTTTACCGTGACGGTCGAGAACACAGGCAATGTGTCCCTGTCCAGCCCGACGGTCATCGATGATTTCAGCCGCCGCGATGGCACCCCCGGCACGCTGACGCTTGGCTATGTCGCTGGCGACGCAGGGGTTGCGGGCACACTGGATGTGGCCGAGGTCTGGACCTACACCGCCAGCTACAGTCTGACACAGGCCGACATTGATGCCGGCGGGGTCAGCAATTCGGCCACCGGTCAGGCGACCACCCCGGGTGGTGCAGGCGTTTCAGATATCTCTGACAACGGCAATGACGGCGATGGCAACACGGTCGATGATCCGACGCTGGTCGATACACCGGCGCAAGCGGGAATAGAGATTACCAAGGCTTTGGCAGCAGGATCACCGGCGCCTTACGATCAGGTTGGTCAGGTTCTGACCTATGAATTGACCCTGCTGAATACCGGCAATATCACCTTGACGGCGGCGGCTTTGGTCAGCGACCCCTTGGTCGATGGCACCCCGGGGCGGGTGCAATGCCCAAGCGGCCCGATCGCGCCTGCGGCTTCGGTGACGTGCAGCGCGTCGTACACGGTCACGCAGGCCGATCTTGACCTTGGCAGCGTCAGCAACACGGCCGAGGTGGCGATGACGCAGCCTGTCGTTGCGCTGAACCCCGGCGATCCGACAACGGTGCTGCTGAACGATACCTCGAACACCGTGGTCGCCACGGGCAGTCGCCTGCCCGAATTGGCGCTGGCCAAAACCGTCGCCTCTGGTTCCGCCAACAGCTTTGAGGCCGTGGGTGATCAGATCACGTTCCGCTACACGCTTAGCAATCTTGGCAATGTCAGCCTGTCGGGACCGTTCACGGTCACAGACGACAAAATCGCGGGTACGCTGGCCTGCGGAGCGGGTCCGCTGGCCCCGGGCGCGCAACTGACCTGTACCCAGATCTGGACAGCGACACAGGCTGATCTGGATGCGGCCTCCGGCTCGGTGACCAACACCGCCACGGCCACCGGAAGCTTTGCTGGCACCGCTGTGACCTCGCCTGCCGATCAGGTGACGGTGCTGGCGGTTCAGAACGCTGAACTTGCGCTGGTCAAAACCATCCGCAGCGCCACGCCGGACCGCTTTGATGCCGGGACAGTGCTGGACTATGATCTGGTTGTCAGCAACCCGGGCAACACCACGATTGCCGGACCGATCACCGTCGCGGACAGCCTCGCCAGTGTCAGCTGCCCTGCGACCCCGGTCGGGGGGCTGGTGCCCGGTGCCAGCCTGACCTGCACGGCCAGCTATACCTTGGTGGCATCAGATATTCAGTTGGGGGCGACCACCAACACCGCAACCGCCTTTGGGAACTTTGCCGAGTCGCCGGTGATTTCGCCAACCGCAAGCGCCACCTATCCCGTGGGTGCATCGCCGGTTCTGACGCTGACCAAAGACAGCGATCCCAGCAACGCCAGCTTTACCGCTGTCGGCGGTGTCATCAGCTATGTTTACTCGGTCACCAATACGGGCCTTGTAGGTTTGACCGGTGATTTGACGCTGACTGATAACAGGTTGGCCGCGCCCTTCGTCTGCCGTCCGGACAGCGCCGGGGTCTTTGCTGTGGGGGCCGTCGCAACCTGTACCGCTGATTACACCGTCACCCAGGCCAATCTGGATGCGGGCTTTGTCACCAACGAAGCCGTGGCAACCGCTGTCTTTGCCTTTGGCACGCCGAACGAGCGCTCGGTCACGTCGAACCCGGCCACCAAGACGGTGACCGCGACGGCAGCCCCGGCCTTGTCGGTGGTCAAATCGGTCACGTCGGGGCCAAGTCTGGCCGCGCTTGGCGATCAACTGGATTATCTGGTGCAGGTTGAAAACACCGGCAACCAAACCCTTTTGGCGGTAAATGTCGATGACCCGCGTTTGCCGGGACTGGCCTGCACACAAGCGGGTGCGCCCGTGGCGCAACCCATCGTAATGGCGCCGGGCGATGTTCTGCAATGCACCGAAACCTATACCGTCACCCAAGCCGACGTTGATGCGCAATCGCTGATCAACACGGCCTCGGCGTCGGGCGTGGCACCGGATGGCGGCGCCGTCACTGCGCAAGGTCAGCATGATCAACCCTTGGTGACCGCAAGCCCGGCGATGCTGTTGATCAAGTCCTTGCAGCCCGATCCGGGCAGCGCCCCTGCTTTCACGGCGGCGGGGGATGTCTTGACGTTCCGGGCGACGCTGACCAATACCGGCAATGTGACGCTGACCGGTGGGTCAATCACCGATACGCTGGTGCCGGGGTCTTGTGCGGTGCCCTCTCTGGCACCGGGCGTTTCCTTTGCGGCTTGCAGCTTTGACTATACCGTCACGCAGGCCGATGTTGACCGTGCCCAGATCAGCGCCCCTGCGCAGGGCGGTTTGGTCAATCAGGTCGATGCCGAAGCCCAGCCCGCCAACCCAGGGGCGCCCAGCATTCTGGCCACCGACAGCCTGACGGTGCTTGGCCCGCAGCACCAACCCAGCTTTGGTTTGGAAAAGTCGGCGGATGTTGCCAGCGCCTCGGCTTTTGGCGACCAAATTACCTATGACTATCTGGTGACCAACACCGGCAACATCACCTTGTTCGCCCAGCCCGTGATCAGCGATGACAAGATCGCGGTGGTCACCTGCCCGACCTTGCCCGTCACCGGCCTTGCGCCAGCGGCAGCGATCACCTGCACCGCGACCTATAGTGTGACCCAAGCCGATGTGGATGCCGGCGAAGTGACCAACAATGCTGGCGTCACCTCGGCCGAGGTGACCCTGCCCGGGACCGACAGCCTGACGGTGCCGATCACCGCCAGCCCCGGCCTGACCGTGGTCAAGACGGCGTCGGTCACTGCTGGGGTGATGGCGGGTGATGTGATCGACTACAGCTATGTCGTCACCAACACCGGCAATGTAAGCCTTGGTGCCGTGACGCTGGACGATCAGCACAGCATGGCGGCGGGTACGGCGGCCTTGCCCGTCGCTGGGGATACCCTGATCACCGACGCGGGAGAGGTGGGCAATGCCACCGATGCCAATGCCGACGGCGTCTGGGATACATTCGGGCCGGGCGATGTGGTCAGCTTTACCGCCAGTTATACCGTAACTCAGGCCGATGTGGATGCGGGTGTTGCCCTTAGCAACCTTGTCAGCGTGACGGCGACGACGCCCATCGGACCGCTGGCTGACCCTGCGACCGACAGCGCCAGTGTGTCGTTGCAACCGGCGGCCCCGGCGATTGAGGTGGTCAAGACCGTCAACCTTGGCGGCGCGTCTAACCCGCCGGTGCAAGGCGATATCCTGCCCTTCACAATCACGCTGGCGAACACGGGCAATGTGTCGCTGACGGGATTGTCGCTGGTCGATACGTTCCGGCGCAACGATGGATCCGCTTTGACGCTGGTGCCCGTTTATTCCTCGGGTGATGGCGGGGCGGCCGGTGTGCTGGATGTGGCCGAGGTCTGGACCTACACCGCCAGGCATACCCTGACGCAAGCCGATGTTGATGCGGGCGGGGTCATCAATCAGGTGCTGACAACGGCCACCGCGCCCGACGGCGAGATTGTGCGAGATTTGTCGGATGACGATGTCACCCCCGGCGGGGATGATCCGACCCGCGTGCTGATTCCGCTGATGCCAGCTTTGGTGGGGGAAAAGACCATCACCGCAGCCCCGACAATTGTTGGCGGCGTGGTGGAGTTTCTGATCACCGCGACCAATGCGGGCAATGTCTCGCTTTCGAATGTCGCGGTCGCCAGTGACCGGTTGACCCGCGCCGATGGCACGGCTTTGGTACTGGACTCTGGCCCGAGCTTTGACGGGGCGTCCCTCGGATCCGGTGCAGGGCAGCTGATGCCCGGTGAAGTGGCGCGGTATGTGGCCACCTATACGCTGGCGCAGGCCGATATTGATGCGGGCGGCATCGCCAACAGCGCCACCCTGCGCGGCACAACATCCAGCGGAAGCCCGGTCACTGATGTGACCGACAACGGCGAAGACGGAGACGGCAATACCGTTGACGATCCGACCCAGTTGCCCTTGACCGGAACGGCGTCACTGGCGCTTGTCAAACGCTTGGCCGCCACTTCCGGCCCAAGCTTTGCGGCCCCGGGCGAGACGTTGCAGTACGAGTTTGTTGTGCGCAACACCGGTACGCTGACTTTGCCCGGCCCGGTGACGGTGGCGGATCCGCTGATTGCGGCGGTCACTTGCCCGGCGGGGGCGCTTGCCCCTGCGGGACAGATGATCTGCACGGGCACCTACCGGGTGACGCAGGCCGATGTGGACAGCGGCCAGATCACCAATATCGCCACGGCAAGTGCCGGTGCCGCCACCTCGGCCCCCGCGACCCGTGTGGTGCCCGCACAGCAGGCGCGCGCCATGAGCTTGGTCAAGACCGCTGATCCGATCGCGGTGTCAGAGTTTGTGGTCGGGGCGCAGGTGACCTACACCTATACCGTGACCAACAGCGGCAATGTCACCCTGACAGCGCCGATCCGCATCAGTGACAACCTGATCGCGCCGGCCAATCTGACTTGCCCGCCCTTGCCCCCGCTTGGGCTGGCCCCCGCGGCGCAGTTGGTTTGCACCGGTAACTACACGGTGACAGCCGCTGATGTTGATCTGGGCTCTGTCACCAACCTTGCCAGCTCTGGCGATGGGACAACGACCAGCCCTCTGGCGACCGAGACGGTGCCGGATTCCGCCACACCGGCGCTTGTCGTGGTGAAAACCGCAACCTCTGGCGCGGATTTTGCGGCGGTGGGCGATGTGATTGACTACCGCTATGTCGTCACCAACACCGGCAGACGGTCCTTTGCGGCACCGGTCAGTGTGATGGATGACAAGTTGGGTGAGATCGCCTGTTTTGCGCCTTCTGCCAGCGACCCCGATTTGCGGCCCGGCGAAAGTGTGACCTGCAGGGCCAGCCACATCGTCACCGAGGCCGATCTGGATGCGGGCCAAGTGACCAACCAGGCCTACGCGCGCACCACCTTTGGCGGCGGCGCGGTCGAGGTGGTTTCGGCCCCGGATACAGTCACGGTTGAGGCCGCCCAGAACCCCGAATTGGTTCTGGTAAAGACCGCCACCCCGGCCAGTGTCCTGGTGGTGGGTCAGGTGGTGCGCTATGACCTGACGACGCAAAACAGCGGCAACCTGACCCTGCGCGCGGTTGAGATCACCGATCCGATGTTCCCCGGTCTTGTCTGTCAGATTGACGCGCTTTTGCCGGGGGAAAGCTTGCCCTGCGGTGCCGATTACACGGTGACCCAAGCCGATATCGACCGCGGTGGCAGTTTGCTGAACACAGCGACCGCGACGGCGTTGACGCCTCGCGGCACGTCTGTTTCAGCCGTGGACACCGCCAGCGTGACGATGCCAGCGGCGAACCCGGCGCTGGCGCTGGAGAAAACCGCGCTTCCGTCGCCTTACGGCGCTGCGGGCAGCCAGCTGACCTATGTCTTTGCCGTGACCAACAGTGGCAATGTCAGTCTAAGCAATCTCGTGGTGACGGACCCGATGGATGCCAGCTTTGAATGCCTGATTGCGCAACTGGCCCCCGGCGCCGGTTCAACCGCCTGCCGGATGACGGTGACGATCACCCAAGCGCAGGTGGATGCGGGCAGCATCACCAACACTGCCGGCGTCTCGGCCACGGCCCCGGATGGCAGCACGGCCACGGCGGCCGATACGGTGACCACCGCAGGCCCCGCGCGGGTGCCGGGTCTGGAAGCCACCAAAACCACTTTGGCGTCGGGCACTGGTCTGGGTGCTGACGTGCGGTATCAACTGGCGCTGCGCAACACCGGCAACCTGTCTTTGGTCCCGTCAGCACCTGTTGACATCATGACCCGGCTGGATGGATCGGCAACCAGCCTGGATGCCCCGTTTGCGCGGGTGTCAGGGGATGATGGCAATGACATTCTGGATCTGGATGAGGTCTGGATCTACGAGGCCAGCCACATCATCACGCAGGCGGATATCGACGCGGGCGGATTGTCGAACCAGGTCAATGCTTCGGCGGCGGTCACGGGCGGCGGCGGCGTCAGCGATCTGTCCGACAATGGCGATGACAGCGATGGCAACAGCATCGACGATCCGACGCTGTTCCCGATCGTGCCGGGGCCTGCGCTGCATGTCAGCAAGGTCATCTCGGATTTGACCGGGCAGGGCGTTGGCGACCGCGTGACCTTTACCATCACCGCAACCAACACCGGCAGCGTCACGCTGACCAATCTGACCCTGACGGACAGCCTGACCCGCGCCGACGGCTCGATCCTGGCAACCGACCCCTTGACCGGCGGGGCAAGCAGCCTTGTGCCGGGCGAGGCTGCCGATTGGCAACTAGTGCATGTGCTGACCAAGGCCGATATTGATGCGGGCGGGATCGTGAACACGGCCACTGTGTCCGGCCAAGACCCCTCCGGGGCTGGCGTGTCGGATGCGTCTGACAATGGCGACAACACGGATGGCAACATCACCGATGACCCGACACGACTGACGATCACCGCGACAAGCACCCTTAGCGTTTTGAAAGTGCTGGACAGCATCGGCGCGGCGCCGGGCGAAGAGGCGGTGTTCACCATCACCGCGCGCAACACGGGCAATGTCACGCTAAGCGCCGTCAGCGCCAGCGACAGCCTGTCGCGGCTGGATGGCAGCGCCGTGGGTGCGCAGGTGCTGCAATTCGTTTCGAACTCCGCCGGGTCAGCCGAGGGGATGCTGGAAGCTGGCGAAACCGCCACATGGACGCTGCGCTATGTGCTGACACAGGCCGATCTAGATGCCGGGGGCCTGAGCAATACGGCGACCGTGGCCGGGACCACGCCGCTTGGGGTCGTGGTCAGTGACCTGTCGGATGATGACGGGGCGGGCGACAGCGACCCAACTTTGGCGATCTTGACTGCGGTGCCAAGTCTTGAGGTGGTGAAATCCGCCACCCCGCCGCGCTTTTTGTTTCCGACGGTCACCGAGGTGACGTTCACCTTGGCCGTCACCAATACCAGCACCATCACCCAAACCGGCATCAGCCTGCGCGACGACCTTGCGACCTTCCTTGCGCCTGCCGTGCTGGATGCGGAATATGACGTTGCCTTGACGGCGACCGGATTTGCGGCGGGTGGGGCAAATCCTGCCTATGACGGCGCTTCGGTAACCGAGACATTGACCGGAAATGCAACGCTTAGTCCCGGCCAGACGGGCACCGTAGCGATTACACTGGTCTATTCCAGCGCAGCGGGCCAGCCGTCGTCTGACAATGTCGGCTTTGCGACATCAGATCAGCATCCGGCTGCGGAACCTTCGAACCCGGTGGCTTTGGTGCAAACCGACAGCGACGGCGATGGGATCTTGGACAGTGACGAAGGCCCGGGCGACCGTGACGGCGATGGCATCGACAACGCCAGTGATTATGACCCGACGGGCGCGTTTTATTGTGAAGACACCGGACAGCTGCTGACAGGCGGACGCATCCGTGTCAGCGGGCCGTTTGGCGCGCAGGATGGTATCGGCAGCAGCAATGGCATCACCATCATCCGTGATGGCAGCGATGGCAATTATCAGTTCTTCGTGACCCGTGTCGGCACCTATCGGCTTGACGTCAGCTATCCGCCGGGCACCTCTCCCTCGACGACCCGGCTTGATGGGGGCGTTCTGGACCTTAGCAGTCTGCTGCCCGCCAACCCGGCATCTTTGGGGTCGGGTCCGGATGGCAACTCTGGGCAGCTTGTGGATTTCAGCGCCAATGCAAATCGCTTCTTCCTTACGTTCGAGGTCAAGGCGGGCGACCCGCATCTAATCAACAACAACATCCCACTGATCGGCTGCAGTGGCGGCGGCGGCGATGTGGTGGCGACCAAGATCGCTGACCGCAGCACCGCAGTCTTTGGCGAGACGGTGAACTTTACCCTGACCTATGACAACGCAACCACCGCCAGCTTCACCGGCGCGACCTTTGTCGATCAGTTGCCCGAGGGTTTGGTCTATACCCCCGGCAGCGCCAGTCTGGACGGTGTGGCGATTGAACCAGCGGTGCAAGGCCGGCAACTGACGTTCGGCCCGCTGGATGTGGCTGCGCAACAAAAGCTGGTGCTGCGTCTTGCGGCGCGGGTGGCTACAACTTCAGCGGGCGCGTTGGTGAACCAAAGCTTTATGCTGGATGCCAACGGCGCGCAGGTGTCGGATACTGCGACGGCGACCGTCCGCATTCAGCCCGAAGCGGTTTTTGAATGTTCAGACGTGATCGGCAAGGTCTTCCATGACGAAAACGGCAACGGCGTGCAGGATGGCCCCAACGGACTGCCACCCCTGACCGACGACGACATCTTTACGGGCGGTAAATACGGCAAGCTTTCACCGCCAAAACCCCTGCCCAAAGGCTACGAATCCGGGCTGCCGGGGGTGCGTTTGGTTACGGTGAACGGGTTGTTGATCACAACGGACGAGTTTGGTCGCTTCCATGTGCCTTGTGCGGCGCTGCCAAAGTCCAACGGGTCGAACTTTACCCTGAAGCTTGATACCCGTACTTTGCCGCTGGGCTATCAGGTCACCACCGAAAACCCGCGCGTGTTGCGCTTGACGCCCGGCAAGGTCGCCAAGATGAACTTTGGCGCCGCGTCTGCAAATCAGGTGGACATCACGCTGACGGCCGAGGCCTTTGACGGGGATCTGCCATCAAGCGGTCTGCGTCAGGCCATCACCAATCTGGTGACGCGTATGCAGGAAACGCCGACTGCCTTGCGGCTGGCCTATCTGTTGGGGGCGCAGGAAAGCGTGGACCAAGGCATGTCACGCCTGAAGTCGGTCGAGTCCGCGATCCGCAAGGCGTGGCGCGCTGTCGGCGGCTATGACCTTTCGATTTCCCGCGAAGTACTGCGGCAGAAGGATAAGTAGGATGATCAAGCGAACCCTTCCTACCGTCGCTTCTGTCTCGCTCCTCGCATTGCTGTCGGGTTTGCAAACTGGCGCGTGGGCGCAGGATGGTGGCTTTGCGATCACCATGGGGGATGAGTTTGTCGCCGGCGACGCCGATCTTGCCTTTACCGCGCAACGCCAGACCGCCGGCCTGCCCGCCGACGTGTTTGTCACGGTCGATGGTTTGGGCGTGAGGCCTCGGCTTGATCTGGAGGTGGTGGAAACCAGTCCGACACATGCGCTGCTGCGCAGCCGGATCAACTATCCGGCTTGGGTGGTGCGCGGCGAGGTGCGTCTTTTCGCGGCGGACGGCGCGCTCCTGTCGGTCACGCCGCTGGCCGCGAATGGTGAGGTGGTCTTGGCGCTGCCGCCGCAAGATCCGGGCGCGGATGGGGTCGGCAATAGCGCGGCGACCGGCGATCAGGCAGGCGGCGACACGGTGGGCCGACAGATCCGTTCCGGGCAACTTACGGCGCGCTACCGGGTTTATGATGCTGCCGGGCGGTATGATGAAACCGAAGCCGTGGCGCTGAACCGGGTGCGCGCTGCCGCAGTCGAGCCGGGCATCGATTCAACCGCCCGCCGCCAGATCCCCGTTCGGGGCGGGGCGGTGACGGTTTCTGGCACCGGCCTTGGGGCGGGCAACAGCGTGCAGACGCTGGGCGAGACCTTTCAAACCGACGCCAGCGGCGGATTCGCCATGCAGCGTATATTGCCGGTGGGCGATCATGCGATTCCGGTGATGGTCGCCGGGCATGTGGTGACGCAGCCCTTGATCACCATCCCGAAAACCGAATGGTTCACCGTCGCAACCGCCGACCTGACCTTTGGCAAAACGTTAAGCGGGCCGGAAAAGGGCACCACCTATACCCTTGGCCGTCTGGCCTATTACACCAACGGCAGGACGGCAAACGGGTGGGAGATCACCTCGTCTGCCGATACGGGCGAAACCGCCCTGCGCGACCTTTTCCGGGATTTTGACCGCAAAGACCCGCTGGGTGTGCTGTCCCGGCTGGATCCCGACATGGCCTATCCGGTCTATGGCGATGATTCCACGCTGGAAAATGACGCGCCGACCGATGGGAAATTCTACTTCAAGGCTGAGCGCGACGGCAGCCATCTGATGTGGGGTAATTTCAACTCTGCCTTGGTGGGGGCGGAATATCTGCGCAACGAACGAAGGCTTTACGGCTTTCAGGGCGTTTATACTTTCCCGCAGCAGACCAAAGACGGCGAACCCCGTCTGGCGGCGACAGTTTATGCGGCGCAGCCCGACACTCTGCCAGAGCGCGAGGTGTTTCTGGGCACCGGAGGCTCGGTCTATTTTCTGCGCAGGCAGGATATCGGTATCAGTTCTGAAACCCTGACGATAGAGGTGCGCGACCCGGTGACCGGGCGGGTGATCAGCCAACAAAGGCTGGTTGCCGGGCGGGATTACCAGATAAACTACATCCAAGGCGTGATCAATTTAAGCGCGCCTCTGTCCGGCAGCGCAGGCAGCGGCACAGTGATCCCCGAAGCGGGCAGTTCCGCACAGGCGCGACTGGTGGCGCAATATGATTATACCCCAACCGCAGGCGAGGTTGATGGATATGCCTATGGCGGGCGCGCCGAGGTCTGGGTCACCGATAGCCTGCGGTTGGGCGTGACCGGCATGGTCGAGAAAACCGATCTGGCTGACCAGACCGGCACTGGGGTTGATCTGCACTACAGCTTTGGCAAGGCCAGCCATATCGATGCTGAATTTGCCCGCACCGACGGCCCCGGCTTTGGCAGCAGTTATTCTGTCGATGGCGGCCTGATCGTATCCAGCAATGACACGGCTTCGGGCTCCGGGCAGGGCTACCGCGTTGAAACGGCGCTGGATTTGGCCGATCTTGGGCTTGCCGCCACCGGGACGATTACCGGCTACAGCGAACAGCGCAGCACTGGTTTTTCAACGCTGGATTATCAGACCACGGCAGACGAGGCGCTTTGGGGCATCGGCCTGGACATTCAGGCCAGCCAAAAGCTGAGCTACCGTTTGGCCTATGATGCTTTCAGGTCGGATGCCGGGCGGAAAGACAATAGCGGCTCTGCCGAGATCACGTATCAGCAATCCTCGCGGCTGACCTGGGATCTGGGCCTGACCAGCGAAACGCGGACAGAGCCGGGACTGGCCGACAAGACCGGATCGCGCACCGATCTGGCGCTTAAGGCGACGGTGCAGGAAAGTGACGCCTTCAGTTGGAATGTGTTTGGCCAAACCACCTTGCAGCGCAGCGGTGGGCGGGAGCGCAACGATCGGCTGGGGGCCGGGGCCAAACTGGCCTTTGGCAACGGCTGGTCGCTGGAGGGTGCGCTTTCGGGCGGCTCTGCCGGTTTGGGTGCCCAGGCGCTGGCGCAGTATGAACACGAAGGCAACTCGGCCTATGTCGGGTACGAGTTGGACCCCGGACGTGAGGTTGACGGCTTTACCCTTGCCGGTCGCGATGGCGGCCGCCTTGTTTCCGGCGGCAAACGGCGGCTGTCGGATGCCGTCGATATCTATGGCGAGAACAGTTACGACATGTTCGGGCAACATCGGTCTTTGTTGTCCAGCTATGGGATCGAGTATAAAACCGACAAATTCCTGACCCTAAGTGGCGGGCTGGAACTGGGACAGATTATGGACCCGGGCGGCGATTTTGACCGCAAAGCGCTTAGCTTTGGGTTGCAGTATCAAAATGACAGCGGGTTGTCGGGCAAGGCCAAGCTGGAACTGCGCCGCGACCGGGGAATGTATTCCGGGGTGTCGCAAGACGCCGATGCGGTGGTGCTGGCAGGCACGGTCGCCTATGAGGTGTCCGACGACAAACGTTGGCTGATGTCATTTGATATGGCCACGGCCAGCGGCACCGTATCATCGGTTCTGAATGGCGATTATGCCAAAATGGTGCTGGGCTATGGCTTTCGCCCCGTCGATAATGACCGGCTGAACCTGCTGGCACGATACACCTATCTGTATGATATGTATGGACAAAGACTGGACGGGTTGGATGACACCGGGCCGCGTCAGCGCAGCCATGTCGTGTCGATTGATGCCACCTATGACTTGGGGACCGCATGGCAGATCGGTGGCAAGTTGGGCTATCGGCTGTCGCAAAGCGCACCGGATGCGACGACAGCTTTGGCGCAGAATAATGCCGGGCTGTTGGTGCTGAACGCGCGCTACCATCTGAACCGCAAATGGGACGCGCTTCTGGAAGGCCGCTATCTGATGGCCGAGCAGGCGGGCCTGTCGAATGCGGGGGCGGTGGCGACGCTGTATCGGCAATT
Organism: Paracoccaceae bacterium; assembly: GCA_031385345.1. Classification (GTDB taxonomy): domain Bacteria; phylum Pseudomonadota; class Alphaproteobacteria; order Rhodobacterales; family Rhodobacteraceae; genus CAIYZT01. Next base: position 20,605 of record JANNBI010000101.1, read on the forward strand.
CGGGCCGCAAATGATGCTGGGGGTGGGGTATGACTTTGGGTCCGTGTCGGACGATCTTACCGATCTGACCGACAGCAGGCAGGGCGTTTTTGTCAACCTGATCGCGAAGTTCTAGGTCAAAGAGGGCCAGACCTGCCAAGGTCTGAAATTCGCGTCCTCAACCGCCCGCGCTGTCGTCTCGGCAGCATGGCGCGCTAACACTTTCCCCCTGCGCTAAACCCGGCGCAAACCCTGCAAACGGTCCGATTGTGCAACGGAGCGGGGGGGGGCTGTCTCGCGACCATACCCCCGTCAGCGCGCGGTCCAGGCCTTGGCGATATAGGTCGCGGTCATCAGGTCCAGATGCGCGCCGCCGCCGTTTTTGGCGATGGTGATCTCGTCGTCGGATTGCCGGGCGAAAAGGGCCGGATCGTCGTAATAATCCGCAACGATATGCGCCTCGGTTATCGCGCCGCTGGCAATCGGGTCCATGATTTCCCCGATGTGATGCACGGTTGTGGCGCGCGCGTCCACGAACAGGCGCGCGCGTTGCATGGCGCGGTCGTCCACCTCTCGCATGGTGGGTTTGTAGGCGCCGATCAGGTCCAGATGCTGGCCGCCTTGCAGCCAATCACCCTTGATCAGAGGCGAGGTTGCCATGGTCGCGGCGCAGATCACGTCCGCCGCACGAACGGCGGTTTCCAGATCGGTCGCCACGCCTAGACCCATCGCTTCGGCGCTGGACTGGGTGCGGCTCCACACCGTGAACTCGGCGTCGGGCCACAGGCTGGAATAGGCGCTGACCATGGATTTGGCGACGGTGCCAGCACCGACCAGCAGAAACCGCTTGGCATCCTTGCGGGCCAGACGGCTGGCGGCAAAAAGGCTGTCCCCGGCAGTTTTCCATTTCGTCACCAGATGAAAATCGACCAGCGCGGTCAATTCCCCGGTCACATCATCATACAGGGTCACCGCGCCGTTCACGGTCGGTTTGCCGCGCGCGGCATTGCCCGGCACCACGGTGGCGACCTTGACCAGCGCGCCCAGCCCGTCGATCCAGGTGGCCCGGTCCAGCAGGGTGTCGCCGCCGCGATAGACGAACAGATCCTTGATGTCAGGCTTGGGCAGGCGGTGCCCGGCCTGCAATGCCGCCAACAGCCCGGCCCAAGTCAACAGCGCCTCGGCCTGCGCCGGTACGATTTGCAAGGTCATAGCCCCGCCTCCTTTTTGGTCAACAATCCTTCGGCCACCAGACGTTCCGCCCAGCCCTGCCAGGTTTCAAACTGATGGGTGCGCCAACCACGCCGCGCCGCCGCCGTGATGTTGTCAGCGCGGTCATCGGTGAACAGCAGGCTGTCTGGCGGCAATCCGCAATCCGCCTCGACCATGGCATAGATCTGCGGGTCGGGTTTGATCACCCCCATCTGGCCGGAAACATAGGTCCGGTCGAAATCGGTCAGGAAATCCATCTTGGGCAGGGCTTCGTCCCAAGAATAGCGCCCGAAATTCGTCAGGGCAAACACTGGCACCCCCTTGGCCCGCAGTGCCCGCTGCAAGGCGATGGATCCTTCGATCCGGGGGCTGGCAAGTTCGATCCAGCGGTCATACCACATCCGGATTTCCGGGGCCCAGTCGGGCGTGCGGTCGGCCCAGTCATAGATGGTTTCGCGAAACAGCGCGCCGGCGTCCACCAGATCGTTCATGTGATGCAGGTCGACCGCCGCAAACAGCGCGCGCCGCCGATCCGTCCCGATCACCCGGTCATAAAACGCCTCGGGCTGCCAGCGGGTCAGCACATTGCCTATGTCAAAGATCACCGCTTGGGGCTGCAACATCCACATCCTTTTTCCGCACGGTTTCGCGCCAGAGTGTATAAAGCCCGGCCCCGCAGATCAGCGCAATCCCCACCCAGGCCGTGCGGTCCGGAAAGGTGCCAAAGACCAGCACGCCCCAAACAATTGCCATCGGCATTCCGACATATTCAAAGGGGGCGACCAGCGCCGCCTCGGTGGTGCGGTAGGCTTGCGACATCATCAAGCCGCCGACGCCCACGGCGATACCGGTGGCCAGAAAATACCACAGGTCGGCCAAGGGCGGCCAATGCCAGGGGCGGAACAGAAATTCCCATGTGCTGCCGGGAGGCTGGGCCAGATGGCCGTCCCCGACGAACAGCCCGAAGCTGACGCTGACCACGATAAACCCGCATTGCACGTAGAAATTCAGGGCCATGGCGCTTTCGGTGTCGCGCATCCGCCGGGTCATCATATGGCTGGAGGCGTAGCAAAAGGCCGAGATCAGCACCAATATCGCCGCCGGCTGGATCAGCCCGGCACCGGGCCGCGTCATCACGATCACGCCCAGCATCCCCACGACCACAGCGGCCCAGCGGCGCGGCCCGACCTGTTCGCGCAGAACCACGGCGGACATCAGCGTGACGAACAGGGGGGCGACAAAGGCGGTCGCCACGGCATCCGCCAAGGGCATCAGCGACAGGCCGACGAAATAGGTGACATTTGACACCATCACGATGCAGACCCGAAGCAGATGCGCGCCGTAGCGCCGGGTCAGCAATTGCCGCATCCCGGCTTTGGACGCCCAGGCCACGCCCAGAACCAGCGCCATGCCGATGAAGGCGCGGATCAGGATAACCTGATGCAGGGCGTAATTTCCCGAAAGCGCCTTGATTGCCAGATCGTTCATCGACAGAACCACCGCGCCGCCAATGGCCAGCAAGATGCCTGTCCGGTTCGTTTTCGCCACACTGCTCATCCCTGCATATCACTGCGGGGCAGGGGGCGTTTCTGTCCTGCCTGCGACATTTGGCAGACGTGCCGGGCCATTGCCGGACGCTTGATTGGGGCAGGCTGGACCAACCGGCGGAAAGCCGCGCCTTAGTACATCGAGTTTTTGTAGTCCTGCTCCAGATTGGCATCCATTGTCTGCATCGCTTCGGGGTCGGTGGGGGCGCCGCTGGTCTGATCAAGGATAATCTTCATCAGGGACGGCATGGTGCTGCGGTCCTGATGCGCCTGCGGATCCCACAGCTTTGACCGTCGAAGGGCCTTGGCGCAGTGGAGGAACACCTCTTTCACCGTGACCACGATGGCGACGGTCGGTTTGCGGTCCTGCACCGCCAGCAGTGCCAGAAGGTCCGGATCACGAGAGATCTGCGCCATGCCATTGACCCGCATCGTGTCGTCAAATCCGGGGATCAGAAACAGGATCCCGACGGCGGGATTGGCAAGGATGTTCCTTTGGGTGTCCAGACGGTTGTTGCCGGGCCGGTCCGGGATCACAAAGGTCTTGTCGTCCAGAACCTTCACGAAACCACAGGGATCGCCCCTTGGGCTGACATCGGCCAGCCCCTCGGGCGACTGGGTTCCGATGCACAGGAAGGGCGCGCGGGACATGAAATCCCGGGCGTGGCTATCCAGATGGTCCAGACATTTCTGGATCGCGACGGGATGGGTCGCAGGAAAAAGGGATCGAAGTTCGTCGATATCCTTGACCAGAAACTCTGGTTTGATCTGTTGTTCCGCTGACATCTTCTGTCCCTTTGCGTGTTGCGCCGGTCCTTGGACCTAAAGCAGTTTTGCCGCCCGGACCTCTCGGTCCAGGACATCCAAAAATCTTGACCGATCAGCCTTTGAATACATCTTGGCCCCGCCTTGGCGGAACGGATCGGCAGAGCGCAGGTCTTGCATCAGATCCCGCGTGGCCAGCGCCATTCCGATATTGGCGGCGCCCAGAACCTCGCCGTTGTGTTTGATCACCCGCGCGCCGGCGGCGACGCATTTTGCGGCAAGGGGAATATCGCCGGTCACCACCACATCGCCCGGACCACAGGCGTCGGCAATCCATTTGTCGGCCTCATCCGGGCCGGCGCTGACATAGACGCTTTCGACCAGCGGGTTGGGGCTGGGCCGGATGCCGCCGTTCGACACCAGCACCATGCGCGTGCCGTGACGGGTTGCCACCCGCTCGGCCTCGGCCTTCACCGGGCAGGCGTCGGCGTCGATATAGATCGTCATACCAGCAGGGCCGCGGCGTGAAAGGCCACGTGTTCTTCCATGAAGGTGCTGACAAAATAGTAACTGTGGTCATAGCCCTTCTGCATCCGGAAGGTACCACCCTGCCGCATTTCGGCCATGGC
>JANNBI010000111.1:0-19070 GCA_031385345.1 Paracoccaceae bacterium
GAAGTGCATGACGAGGCCGAGCTTGACCGCGCCCTGCGGCTGAAATCGCCGTTGATCGGCGTCAACAACCGCAACCTGCACACCTTCGATCTGACGCTGGATACCACCCGCCGCCTGTCGCGCCTTATCCCGCCCGACCGCCATCTTGTCTGCGAATCCGGCCTGTATACTCCCGCCGATCTGGCCAACATGGCCACATTCGGCGCGCGCCGGTTCCTGATCGGGGAAAGCTTGATGCGCCAGCCCGATGTGGCCGCAGCCACCGCCGCCCTCTTGGCCAACCCGGTCGCGGCATGACCAACCCCCTGACCCATTTCGACGCCGACGGCCGCGCCCATATGGTCGATGTCTCCGACAAATCCCCCACCGCCCGCACCGCCGTCGCCGAGGGCTTTGTCCGCATGACCCCGCAAACCTTGGCGCATATCACCCAAGGCACCGCCAAAAAGGGCGATGTTCTGGGCGTGGCGCGGCTGGCGGGCATCATGGCGGCCAAGAAAACCGCCGACCTGATCCCGCTATGTCACCCGTTGGCCCTGTCCAAGGTCGCGCTGGAACTGACCCCGCAGCCCGACCTGCCGGGCATTCATGTCACCGCCACCGTCAAGACGACCGGTCCCACCGGGGTGGAGATGGAGGCGTTGACCGCCGTCGCCGTCGCCTGCCTGACCATCTATGACATGCTCAAAGCGGTTGAAAAGGGGATGGAGATTTCCGGTATCCGCCTGATCCTGAAAGATGGCGGCAAATCAGGACGTTACGAGGCGTCGTTGTGATCACGGTTGAAGCGGCTTTGGATCAGGTTCTGGCGCTTTGCCGCGCCTTGCCGACCGACGTTATCCCCCTCCGTCAGGCCCTTGGCCGCCGCCTGTCCGAACCCGTCACCGCGCGCCTGACCCAACCCCCCTTCGACGCCTCGGCCATGGACGGCTACGCCATCCCCACCGCCCCGCACCCCGGCGCCACCTTTATCGTTATCGGAGAGGCGACAGCTGGCCGCGCTTTTGCCACCGCCCTTGCCCCCGGTCAGGCCCTGCGCATCTTCACCGGCGCGCCGGTGCCACAAGGAGCCACCCATGTCGTGATCCAGGAAGACGTGACGCGCAGCGCCGACCAGATCACCATCGGCCCCAACCCCGACACCGCCCGCCACATCCGTCCGCGCGGTCAGGATTTCGCCCTTGGCCAGACCCTCGCCCCCAAACGGCTTGGCCCCGCCGATCTGGGCCTTCTGGCGGCGATGAACCTGGCCTCGGTGCCCGTCCACCGCCGCCCCGTGGTTGCCATCCTGTCCACCGGCGATGAACTTGTCCCCCCCGGCAGCCTGCCCGGCCCGGATCAAATCATCGCCTCCTCGGCGCTGGCTTTGGCGGCGCTGGCGCAAAGCGTCGGGGCCGTGGCGCGCATCCTTCCCATCGCCGCCGATAGCCTGCCCCATCTGCGCGCCACGCTGGAGCTGACCGCAGGCGCCGACCTGATCGTGACCACCGGCGGCGCGTCCGTGGGCGACCATGATCTGATCAGCCGCCACGCCACCGATCTGGGGCTGGACCTGAGCTTTTGGAAAATCGCGCTGCGCCCCGGCAAGCCGATGATGGCCGGGCGCTGGCAGGGCGTGCCGCTGTTGGGTCTGCCGGGCAATCCGGTGTCGGCCTATGTCTGTGCGGTGCTGTTCTTGCTGCCGATGCTGCGCGCGATGCAGGGCGATCCTCAGCCCGTCACCGCCCCCCTGATGGCGCGCCTGACCGCCGATCTGCCCGGCAATGGCCCGCGCCGCCACTACATGCGCGCCATTTTTGACGCCGTCACGGGCCAGATCACCGCTCAACCCTCGCAGGATTCCGCGCTGACGCTGATTTTGGCGCAGTCGAACGCCCTGCTGATCCGCCCCGAACAGGACGCCCCACGGCGCGCGGGCGATCTGGTGCCCTTTCTTCCGCTGCCGTAACAAAGGCTTGACACAAAGCGGGAACAGGGGCAGAACATTGCGTTAACACTTACCCGAGGGGCTGGGCATGCTGACACGCAAACAACTGGAACTTCTGGAATTCATCAAACAGCGCACCGACCGCGATGGCATCTCGCCGTCGTTTGACGAGATGAAGGACGCGTTGGACCTGCGCTCCAAATCCGGGATCCACCGGCTGATCACCGCACTGGAAGAGCGGGGGTTCATCCGCCGTCTGGCCCACCGCGCCCGCGCACTGGAAATTGTCAAGCTGCCCGAGGTGATTGAACGCGCCGGATTTTCGCCGCGCGTCATCACCGGCGACAAGACCGATCCCGCCCCGCAACCGCGCGGCGCGATGGATGTGTCGCAGGTCTATGCCCTTGAAATCCCTGTGATGGGCCGCATCGCCGCCGGTGTCCCGATCGAAGCGATCAGCCACATCTCGCATCACGTTGCCGTGCCGGGGTCCATGCTGTCGGGCAAGGGTCAGCACTACGCGCTGGAGGTGAAGGGCGATTCGATGATCGAGGCGGGGATCAACGACGGCGACATCGTGGTGATCCGCGAACAGGTCACGGCGGAAAACGGCGACATCGTGGTCGCCTTGGTTGAGGATGCCGAAGCCACGCTGAAGCGGTTCCGCCGTCGCGGCAACATGATCGCGCTGGAAGCCGCCAATCCCGCCTATGAAACCCGGGTTTTTCCCGATCATATGGTCAAGGTGCAGGGACGGCTGGTTGGCCTGATCCGCAGCTACTGACTGGCGGGCCGGGGCGGCGACGCCCCCGCCTTAGGGCGTAACAACAATCTCGCTGGTCACGGCCCCGCCGCCCCGCCACATCCGCGCCGAATCGCGGGCAGGTTGCAGATGCAGCGCGCCGTCCTGAACGTATCCCGCCAAAGCCCCGGTTTCGGCCAGTCGCGCCGGATCCAGCACCAGACAACCGGGGGGCGCCCGCCCTTCGACTTTTGCCGTCGTGATCACCAGATCGGCGCGCGCGCAGGCCGCAACCAGCCCTGCCGCCGCCGATTTTCCGGTCAAACTGACGCCAATCATCTCACCGACCTGAAACCACCGCGCCCCCGGCGCGCCGGTGAAACCTTCCCGCGCCGCCGCCACGCTTTGCACCGCCAGATCGCCGTCATTCTGCAACCAGGTCTCGGCGGCAAAGCCCGCGCCGCGCGACTGGCTTAACGCACGACCATCGGCCCCCAGCAGCCCGACCAGCCGCGCATCCTGCCCGATCAGCAGCAAGGGCCGATCCGTCAGCGCCCATAATCCCAGCCCCAGCACCGCCGGGGCCAGCGCCGCCCAGCGTCCGCGCCCCTGCACCAGAATCGCCCAGATCCCCGCCAGCGTGATCAGCGGCAAGGCCCCGGCTTGTGGCGCCCAGATCGGCGTCACCGACCCGTCCAGATCCGAAATCCAATGCGCCACCGCCAGGATCCAGGCCGAGGATTTGCCCATCACCCACAGCGCTGGCCAGGCCAGCCCCAAAGGCGCCAGCAGCGCCGCCACCGCACCCGCCGCCATCAGCACCAGCATCGCCGGTCCGGTCAGCAGGTTCGCCACCAGCCCGTAATCGTTGAACCGGTTGAAATGCGCCGCCGCATAGGGCGCGGTCGCCACCCCTGCCAGAATTGACGACAAGACCATGACATAGATGGTCATCATCCAGCGCGGCATCTTTTCGGCCAGAATCCGGGCGTCCAGAATGTGAAACCCCGCGATCAGCACCACGGTTGCGGCAAAGGACAATTGGAACCCCGGTGCCAGCAACTCCTCCGGTTGCCAAACCAGCAGCACCACCCCGGCAATCGCCACCGTCCGCAGCGTCAGCGCCCGGCGGTCCAGCAGCACCGCCCCCAGCATCACCACCACCATCAAGAACGCCCGCACCGTCGCCACATTCGCCCCCGACAGCATCAGATAAAACGCCGCCACCCCAAAGGCCGCCACCGCCGCCAGTTTTTTGGCATTCACCCGCAGCGCCAAAGGCGGCACCAACGCGATGCCATAGCGAAATAGCGCAAAGACGAAAATCGTCAGAAACGCCATGTTCTGCCCCGAGATGGCCAGCAGATGCGCCAGATTGCTGTCACGCAGCGCCGCCACCGTGTCGGCCCGGATGCCGGACCGGTCGCCGGTCATTGCCCCCGCAGCAAAGGCCCCCGCATCGCCCGGCACCGCCTCCCTTATCCCCGACGCCAGCCAGGTCCGCAGCCGGTTGATCGTCTGGCCCCAGGGGGCGGGATCCTGCCACAGCATCAGGGGATCGCGGCTGTATCCCAGCGCGCCCAACTGGTCAAAAAACGCCATGCGCTGAAAGTCGAAAGCACCGGGTTCCACCGGCCCCCCCGGCGGTGCCAATGCCGCTGTGATCAGGATGACCTCTCCGGGTGTGACCACAGGATCCTGATCTTGCAGGGAAATCCGAACGAATTTCGGGGTCAGGGACGGCGACAGATCACGCAGCACCACTTGGTCCAACACCAGCCGCAGCGCGTCGGACTGGCTGCGGTCAATCGCGACAACCCGGCCCTGCACCGGACCACGGTAATCCATCGCCAGCACCGGCGCCTCGACCAAAGCCAGTCGCAATCCGCAGGCCAGAACCCCCACCAGAACCGCACCAAAGGCCACCAAAGGCGGATGCCAGATCTCGCCCAAGGCACGCCAGCCCAGCACCGCCAGCGCCAAAGCCAACCCGACAAGGGCGTAGTGCCAGCCCAAAGGTTCCACCGGAAGGGCGAACCAAAGCCCGATCCCCAAGGCCTGAAACACCGGAATCCAGGCAAACAACTGGCCGCGCGCATGCAACAGCGCCTCCAGCGGCCACCGAAGCAGCGCCACCACCTGCGAAAGCCTGCCCTGCCCCGCCGCCTTGCTTTGCCCCGCGCCGTTGCTTACAGAACCATGGTCGCGGGTGGGATCAAGAAAATCTGGCTCCACCCTTGATCCACCCGCTGCCTATTTGCCCCGATCCTGCCCAAATATGGTTTCCGGAAAGTTAACGCCCATGTCACTGCCCCAAGTCGTCACCCGCTTTGCCCCCTCGCCCACCGGATTTCTGCACATCGGCGGCGGGCGCACCGCGCTGTTCAACTGGCTTTACGCGCGTGGCCGGGGCGGCAAGTTCCTGCTGCGGATCGAAGATACCGACCGCGAACGCTCTACCCCCGAGGCGACGACGGCCATTCTTCGCGGGCTGACCTGGCTGGGTCTTGATTGGGATGGCGACGTGGTCAGCCAATGGGACCGCCGCGACCGCCACGCCGAGGTTGCGCATCAGATGCTGGCGCGCGGCACCGCCTATAAGTGCTTTTCCACACAAGAAGAAATCGCCGCCTTCCGCGCCGAGGCCGAGGCGGCGGGCGTCAGCTATGCCGTGTTCACCAGCCCCTGGCGCGACGCCGATCCCGCCAGCTTTCCCGACACGCCCTATGTGATCCGCATGAAAGCCCCCCGCAGCGGCGAGACGGTGATCGAAGATCAGGTGCAGGGTCGCGTGGTGATCCAGAACGCCACGCTGGACGACATGATCGTGCTGCGGTCCGACAACACGCCGACCTATATGCTGGCGGTGGTGGTGGATGACCATGACATGGGCGTCACCCATGTGATCCGGGGCGATGACCATCTGAACAACGCCGCGCGTCAGCAGATGGTATATGCCGCGATGGATTGGCCGGTGCCGGTCTGGGCGCATATCCCGCTGATCCACGGGCCGGACGGCAAGAAGCTGTCCAAACGCCACGGCGCTACGGGGGTAGAGGAATATCAGGCCATGGGCTATCCCGCCGCCGGGATGCGCAATTACCTGTCCCGGCTGGGCTGGGCGCATGGCGATATGGAGATTTTCACCAGCCTTGAGGCGCAGGCCGTGTTCGATCTGAAAGGCATCGGACGCGCGCCCGCACGGCTCGATTTCAAGAAGCTGGAAAACACCTGCGGCCATCACATGGCGATGGCGGACAATGCTGCACTGCTGCATGAATTGACCGGCTATCTGGCCGCAGCGGGCCAGCCTGCCCTGACAGGGGCGCAGATGGACCTGCTGTCACGCGGGATGTACTGCGTCAAGGACCGTGCCAAGACCTTCCCGGAACTGATTGATAAGGCGCAATTTATGCTGATCACACGCCCCGTGGTTCCCGAAGAGGCGGCGCTGAAATCGCTTGATCCGGTATCCCGTGGTATACTGAAAACCTTGACGCCGCGACTGCAAAATGCTAGCTGGACAAAGGAAGCGCTTGAACCGATCCTTAACCAAATTGCGGCAGAGAATGAGATAGGATTCGGCAAGCTGGCGGCGCCCCTGCGCGCTGCTTTGGCGGGCCGGACCGCGACACCAAGCGTTTACGACATGATGCTGGTCATCGGTCAGGACGAAACGATTGCCCGGCTTGCGGAGGCATCTGTCTGACAGCGCCTCCTTCAGGCCAAGAACACGCCGGCGAAGGCCCCCCTTCGCCCCGGCCTTGGGGAGAGATGATGACCGACGCAAACCGCACCGCCAAACTGACGCTGGATGGCAAGGACTATTCCCTGCCGGTCCTGTCGCCCTCGGTTGGCCCCGATGTTCTGGACATCCGCAAGCTTTATGCCGAGGCGGATGTGTTCACCTTTGATCCCGGCTTCACCTCTACCGCCGCCTGCGAAAGCGCGATCACCTATATTGACGGCGATCTGGGCGAATTGCTGCACCGCGGCTATCCGATCGAACAACTGGCGGCGCAGTCCAGCCATATCGAGCTGTGTTATCTGCTGCTGTACGGCGAACTGCCCAGCGCCGCGCAACTGGCCGATTTCACGGGTCGGGTGACGCGTCACACCATGGTGCATGAACAGATGCACAACTTCTTTCGCGGGTTCCGCCGCGACGCGCATCCGATGGCCACGATGGTTGGCGTGGTGGGGGCGATGTCGGCGTTTTATCACGACAGCCTTGATGTCAACGACCCTTGGCAACGCGAAGTCGCCTCGATCCGCATGATCGCCAAATTGCCGACCATCGCCGCCATGGCCTTCAAATATTCCGTCGGCCAACCCTTCGTTTATCCGAAAAACGCGCTGTCTTATGCCGGCAACTTCCTGAACATGTGCTTTGCCGTCCCAGCCGAGGATTACGTCGTCAACCCGATCCTCGAAAAGGCGCTGGACCGGATCATGATGCTGCATGCCGACCATGAACAGAACGCCTCCACCTCGACGGTGCGTCTGGCGGGCTCGTCGGGCGCCAATCCCTTTGCCTGCATCGCCGCTGGCATCGCTTGCCTGTGGGGGCCGGCCCATGGCGGCGCCAATCAGGCCTGCCTTGAAATGCTGCGCGAAATTGGCACCGTGGACCGGATCCCGGAATATATCGCCAAGGCGAAAGACAAATCGTCGGGCTTCCGCCTGATGGGCTTTGGCCACCGGGTCTATAAAAACTTCGATCCGCGCGCGACGGTTCTGAAGGAATCCGCGGATGAGGTGCTGGATCTGCTGGGCATCCACAACAATCCGACCCTGCAAGTCGCCAAAGAGCTGGAGCGGATTGCCTTGCAGGACGAGTATTTCATCTCGAAAAAGCTGTACCCGAATGTCGATTTCTACTCGGGCATCATTCTGGATGCGATGGGCTTTCCCACCTCGATGTTCACCCCGATCTTCGCGATTTCGCGCACCGTGGGTTGGATTTCGCAGTGGAAAGAGATGATTGCCGAAAAGAATCAGAAGATCGGCCGCCCGCGCCAACTTTATGTCGGCTCGCCAAAGCGCGATTACGTCGATATCCGCCACCGCTAGGCAAACCGGGTGGGGCGGCCAAGGGTCGCCTTACCCACCCGCACATCTGCGCTTTGCGGTAGCGACGGATTGCGTCAGGGTTCCGCTGGCCAAGACCCCAGTTCTTGAACAGCCGACCAAAACCATCCCCCGCCACCGCAAAAGGTCAGCGGCACAAAACCCGTCGCCACGGCCTGCGCCTATGGCCCCAAACCGATCCAAACCTCTTTCGAAAACGGTTCCCCCCCTGCGCGCCCGTGCCGCAGGCCATTGGGGGTGCAACCCCGGCCCCGCCTGCTTAAATCCTGTCATGCAACCACAGCAACAGGTGCCCCATGCCGCAAGACCTTTCGGCCGCCCAGAACGTCGACCTTTCCGCCCACCGCGCCCCGCAGGGCATCACCGACCGTCTTGCCCTGCGTTTCGTGAAATTCCTGCGACTGTTCGCAGATGCTTTCTTTGCCAAACGCTATGGCCACCGTGCCGTGGTGCTGGAAACCGTGGCCGCTGTGCCCGGCATGGTCGGCGGGCTTTTGCAGCATCTCAAGGCCCTGCGCCACATCCGCGACGATCACGGCTGGATCCGTGAATTGCTCGACGAGGCCGAGAATGAGCGGATGCACCTGATGACCTTCATCCAGATCGCCCAACCCACACGGCTGGAACGCGCAGTGATCATGGCCGGACAGATGATCTTCTACAATTTCTACTTCTTCCTGTATCTGTTCGCCCCGCGCGCCGCCCACCGTATCGTGGGATATCTGGAGGAGGAGGCCGTGGTCAGCTACACCCAATATCTGGCCGAAATCGACGCGGGCCGGGTTGAAAATGTGACTGCCCCGCAGCTGGCGCTGGACTATTGGCACCTGCCGCAAGGCTCCAGCCTGCGTGATGTCGTCTTGGTTATCCGCGCGGATGAGGCTGGCCACCGCGACCGCAACCACGCCATGGCGGACGAGCTTCTGGCCGCCTGACCCCGCAAATCCGCGCAGCGCACCGCCCCCCCTTGGCGCGCTGCCGGCGATGGCCTACCCTCTGGTGACAGTCAAAATAGTTCCGGGGGTCCGGGGGCTAGCCCTCCGGAAACAACGCCAAATGCAAGCCACCACACACCGCCTCGCGCTGATCGACATCGCGCGAACCCTTGCCCTGCTGGGCATGATCGCCTTCCATTTCCGTTTCGATCTGGTGATCTTCGGCCTTTTACCGGCCGAGGTCACCACCTCCGCCCTGTTCTACTGGCACGCCCGCATCGTGGCCGGATCGTTCCTGTTCCTTGCCGGCCTGTCCCTCTGGCTGGCGCATGGAAGCGGCCTGCGTTGGCCCTCGTTCTGGCGCCGTCTGGCGAAACTGACCGCCGCCGCCGTCCTCGTCTCGGCGGCCACATATCTGGCCTTGCCGCAGGCTTGGATCTTCTTCGGCATTCTGCATTCCATTGCCTTGGGCTCCCTCCTCGCCTTGCCATTTCTGCGCGCCCCCGCCGCGGTGATCCTGATCACCGGCGCCGCCGTCATGGCCGCCGCCGCGTTCCTTGCACCGATCCTGCAATGGAACCACCCCGGCCTGCGCTGGATCGGCCTGCAAACCCTGCCCACCGAAACCATGGATCTGGAGCCGATCTTTCCCTGGTTCGGCGTCCTGTTGCTTGGCCTTGGCATCGGCAAGCTTTTGGCCAACCACTTGCACCGCCTGCATCTGCCGCCCTCACGCGCCTTGCGCCTTCTCGCCTGGCCCGGCCAACACTCGCTGGCCATCTACCTGATCCATCAGCCGGTCTTGATGGCGCTGATCTGGACCTACGTCCAAATCGCCTGACCGCCTTTTGCCCGCCCCCCCTTTCCTCTGACCGGCTTTTCGCTATGGTGGCGCGTATTCAAAAAACAGGAGTCTCACATGGGCATCGCAGAGGTGGTCGCGCGCGGCGTGGCAATGGTGGGGGCCACGATGATCATGATGCGCCGCTTTGGCGTGGATCCGGCAGACCCGGCCACGGGTCTGGCCCCGCAGATCCCGCAAGCCCGCCCGCAGGGCATTCCGACGCTGAAAATGCCGACCGCGCGCGGCTGGGCCCCCGGCCATTTGCCCACCACCGCGCCGGGGTTAAAGGTTAACGCCTTTGCCACCGGCCTGAACCACCCCCGCAGCCTTGAAATCCTGCCCAATGGTGACGTGCTGACCGCCGAGGCGATGTTCATTCCGGGCGGCATGAAAACCCCCTTCGATTATGCCATCCATGTCACGATGAAACGCGCCGCCGCCGTGGGCGACAGCCCCAACCGGGTGATCTTGCTGCGCGACGCCGACGGCGACGGCGTGGCCGAAACGCGTGAGGTGTTTCTGGACCAGCAAAACCAACCCTTCGGCCTGCTGCATCTGAACGACACGATCTATCTGGGCAACACCGACGCCCTGCTGGCCTTCCCCTATACCGAGGGTCAGACCAAGATGACCGCGCCGGGCAAAAAGCTGGCCAGCTTCAAATCCGGCGGCCATTGGACGCGCAGCCTGATCCTGTCGCCGGATCAGACCCAGATCTACATCGGCGTCGGATCGGACACCAACATCGCGGATAATGGGATGCAGGTCGAAGAAGGCCGCGCGATGATCCAGGTCCATGACATCGCCACCGGCCAGACCAGACCCTTCGCCACCGGCCTGCGCAACCCCGTCGGCATGGCCTGGGAGCCGTCAAACACCACCCTGTTCACCGTGGTGAATGAACGTGACGGTCTGGGCGACGAAACCCCGCCGGATTACCTGACCTCTGTGGTCGAGGGCGGGTTTTACGGCTGGCCCTATTGTTATTGGGGTCAGATCGTCGATGACCGCGTGCCGCAGGATGCCGCCGCCGTCGCCCGCGCGATCCAGCCGGATTATGCGCTGGGGGGGCATACCGCCAGCCTTGGCCTGTGCTGGATGCCCGCCGGCACTCTGCCCGGCTTTCCCGATGGCATGGTGATCGGCCAGCACGGGTCGTGGAACCGCTCCACTTTGTCGGGCTACAAGGTCATCTTCGTGGCCTTCGTTGATGGCAAACCGCAGGGCGAGGCGCGCACGATCCTGTCCGGCTTCTTGTCCGAGGATGAGAAGTTCTCATACGGTCGCCCGGTCGGTGTGGCGATCAAGGACGGCGCGCTTTTGGTGGCCGATGATGTGGGCGATGTGATCTGGCGGGTGACGGGGGCGTAGCGCCCCCCCAACGCCTAAGAATTTTCGTCGAAAATTCTTATCGCCCGTCCAGCCCCATCACCGCGCCATAAGTCTCGGGGCGGCGGTCGCGAAACAGGCCCCATGTGGCACGCAACTCGCTGATCGCCGCCAGATCAAAGCGATGGACCAGCACCTCTTCGGCATCCCGCGACGCTTTGGCCATCAGCGCCCCGCTATGATCCGCAATAAAGCTGGAGCCATAGAAGGTTACATCCCTCCCGCCCGGCGCAACCTCTTGCCCGATCCGGTTCGACGCCACCACCGGCATGATATTGGCCGCCGCATGGCCACGCATCACCGCCTCCCAATGCGGCTGGCTGTCATAGCCGGGATTGGGCGGTTCGGACCCTATGGCGGTGGGATACAGCAGCATCTCTGCCCCCATCAGCGCCATCGCCCGCGCGCATTCGGGAAACCATTGATCCCAACAAATCCCCAGACCGATCCTGCCAAACCCGGTTTCCCAGACCTTGAACCCGGTATCACCGGGCGAGAAATAGTATTTCTCCTCATAGCCCGGACCCTGCGGAATATGGGTCTTGCGGTAATTGCCCAACACCCGCCCATCGGCATCAATCATCGCGACCGAGTTGAAATAGGCCGGACCCGCGCGTTCAAAATACGAACAGGGCAGCACCACGCCCAATTCCCGCGCCAGATCGGCAAAGCGCGCGATCAGCGGATGACCGTCCATCGGCTGGGCCAGCGGGAAATATTCGACCCGCTGTTCAATGCAGAAATAGGGCGCGGCAAAAAGTTCCTGCACGAGGATCACTTGCGCGCCCTGCCCCGCCGCGCGCCGCACCAGCGCCTCGGCCTTGTCGGCGTTGGCGGGCAAATCCCAGCTACAGGCGAATTGTGTGGCCGACACCGTGACATTGCGCATCTGATTTCCCTTCGGTTTGATCCCAAGTTTGATCAAATCCGTACGGGGAAATCAATACAAGCGTGTCAATGGCCAAGGCACCCAACTGTAAGCGCGCTGGCCTTCGGCGCTGGGATGTAGTCGTTCGGACGGATCGCGACCCACCACCCGCGCCCGGCGCAGCAGGAACATGGCCCCCCATCCCCGCGCCGTACCCACCATCGGGGCCGCCGGATCGCAGGGAAACCGCCCGCGCCAGCCGAGGGGCAGGGTCAGACCCACCGCTTCCGCCCGCTCTGCCATCCAGACCAGCGGGATATTGGCCAGGGGCCGCGCCGCCAGAAAACTGCCGACATGGCCACCAACATCGCCATGCGCGCCGCGAAACCACATCTGTTCGACATTGCCCGACCAATCCGCCGGGCTTTCCCACATCACCGGCTCAAACGCCACGCGGGTTTCGTGCAAGGCCAGCGCGTGAAACCCATGCTTCACCGCCTTGCCCAAGGTGTGGTTGTGAAACTTGTGCTGGCCATCGGTCAGCATCCACAGCAGCGGCAACCTGATTCCCAGCGCCTTGACCGTGTCCCAGACCCCCAGACATTCAATTTCTGTCTGCGCATGGCAATGAACTTGGGCAAAGGCCTTGGCCGCGGTTGAATCCGGCGCAGTCTGATAGTGCCGATAGGCCAGACTGACAGCCCGCTCCGTCGCCTTGTCCCGCTTGACCAGACCCACCCGGTCGATCACCCCCGCCAGCGAGCGCACAGCAAAAGCCCCGCGCGAATAGCCGAACAGATAGATCCGGTCGCCCTCACGGTAGTGACTTGCCAGCCAGCCATAGGCGCGGCGGATCTGCCGGTTGATGCCCCGACCCTGCGCGATATCACCCAGATGCCGCCAGCCTTCCCATTGGATGCCGGGTTCATAATAAACCGTCCGGTCAGCGCGCAGGCCGCCTTCGGTCATCAGCTTGAACAGCAGACCTGCATTCGTCTCAATCCCGGGATCAAGCGAGGACAGCGTGCCGTCCAGAATGATCACATGATCGACCCGGCCCCGCACAGCCCCACGCGGCGGCGGAGCGGCAAGTTCGACCTCGGCCACGGGATGCCCGTGCCACCACCGTCGAATGCGCGAGAATGCGTTCACCCTCACCCCCAAAAGATCAAGGGCCACCCAAAGCGGGCAGCCCCTGAACGTTAATCCCAAACCCTGACCACCGTCTTAACAAATCGGTGCAAATCCCCGCGATCACGGGAAATTCACAGTTTCCCGAATCAGGCCAGTTTGGCCGACAGAACCGTGACCCGGGCCAATTCGCCAAAGCCGTTGAAGCGGCTGTTGGTGACCGTTGAATAAGCCCCCATGGCCTGAACAATCACGAAATCACCTTCCGAGATATCGGACGGAAATGGCACATCGCCCGGCAGACGGTCCACCGAATCGCAGGTCGGACCAAAGCAGATGCGGCCCTGAACCTTGCCCCGACGCCGGATGCCCATGCTGTCCAGAACCTCGATCCGGTCGATGATGCCGATCTGGCTCAACTCCAGCAAGGATCCGTAAACCCCGTCATTCAGGAACACATGCGTGCCGTCGCGCACGGCCTTGACCCGCGCCGCCAGAATGAAGGCATCGCCGCACAACCCACGCCCCGGCTCGCAGATCAGGTCCGGGCGGTCGTCGCCAAAAGCCTCGGTCGTGACGCGGTCGATGGTTTCAAAGGTCGCTTCCAGCTGCGGCAAGATGCCGGCAGCGCGGTGGTTCGGAAAACCGCCACCGACGTTCAGCCGGGCAATCTTGACCCCGGCGCGGCGCGCGATGACCGCCGCCTCGCGGATATAGGACGCCCAGGCCGCGGGATCGGTGCATTGCGTGCCGGGATGAAAGGTGATCGACGGGATGAACCCTGCCGCCGCCACCGCTTTCAGCAGATCCACCGCCACATCCTCGGTCGCGCCGAATTTGGCGCCAAAGTTATAGGCTGCCCCCGCCACCGGCAGTTTGAACCGCACGGTGATCTCGCAGCCCGCAGCCGGAACCATCTCGATCAGCTTGGCCAATTCCGATTGACTGTCCACCGACCATGATTTGACCCCGTGATCCACGCCATACCGGATTTCCGCCCGCGACCGCACCGGGTTGTTGTAATTAATCGCCGCTTCGGGCGCCAAGCGCCGGATCAGCTCAATCTCAAACGGAGAGGCGCAATCAAAGCCACGCAGGCCCGCTGCCACCAGGTTTTCGATGACCTCTTCACCGGGGTTCGACTTGACCGCATAGGTCACAAGCCCCGGAAATCCATCCATAAACCGGCGCGCCATGGCCTGAAGGACGGAGGGTGCGAAAAACAGCACCGGGTTTTCCGGCTGCTGTGTTTTCAGGAATTCGGTCGGATTGGTCCAGATCGTCTTGGACAGCCCCATCGGCGTGATCCTTTCTGCCAACAAGATGCAAATCCCCTTCCGTTGCCCCAAAATCAATTGGTTGCGGAACAGGCACCTGCGAGGTTTTTCCAAACCAGGCCAGGTGCGTATGAGCCGCCCTTTTCCTGCAACTAAGGATGCCGCATATGCGTGACAACTTCACCGAACAAAACTATATAATCGCAGTGAATCATCGTCAGAATGACGAAACCAGTGGGCATATTGCATGGATGACCTCGATCGCAGCGTTCTGACACTTCTGGGGGCCGATGCACGCATGTCGGTGGCCACGCTGGCCCGCCGCCTGAAGGTTGCACGCTCGACCATTCAGGCCCGGCTGGAGCGGCTGGAGACCACCGGCGTCATTGCCGGCTACACCCTGAAACTGGGCGAGGCGGCGCGTCAGGGCCGGTTGCGCGCCTCGGTCCTGCTGACCATCGAACCCCGCGCGCAGGCCGCGATCCTGCAAAGGCTCAAGGCCCTGCCCGAGATTGAACGCGTGTTCACCACGTCGGGGCGCTTTGATCTGCTGCTGCAAATCGCCGCCTCGAACACCCAGGTTCTGGATTCGGTACTGGACCAGATCGGCGGGCTGACCGGGGTGAAATCGTCTGAAAGCCTGATCCACCTGTCAACGCGGCTGGACCGCGCGGTCTGAACCGGGATCCTTTCGGCCCGGCCTGCGCCTCCGGCGGGGAATATTTGGACCACATTGAAGGGCAAGCCGGCAGGCAGTCCCTGATACCGTGATCTTCGCCTTCAATGTGGTCCAAATATCCGCCGCGCAGCGTCCCCCCCGGGGCAAATCTGCCCCAAAACGCTTGGAAATCCCCCTGCCATTGGCTAGGACACAGACAAACCAAAGGAAGCCGCCCATGCCCATGGAAAAGACCTTCACCCCGGCCGAGGCCGAAGCCCGCATTTCCGCCCTGTGGGAGGAGCAGAAGGTCGGACGCGCCGGGGCGAACAAGAAGCCCGGCCGCCCGGCCTTTTCCGTGATGATCCCTCCGCCCAATGTCACCGGGTCGCTGCATATGGGCCATGCCTTCAACAACACGCTTCAGGATATCCTGATCCGCTGGCACCGGATGCAGGGCGATGACACCTTGTGGCAGGTCGGCACCGACCATGCCGGGATCGCGACCCAGATGGTGGTAGAGCGTCAATTGGCTGAAACCCAGCAGCCGGGCCGCCGCGAGATGGGGCGCGAGGCGTTTCTGGCCAAGGTCTGGGAATGGAAAGCGCAGTCCGGCGACACGATCATCACCCAGCTGAAACGGCTTGGCGCCAGCTGCGACTGGGACCGCGAGGCCTTTACCATGTCGGGCAATTTTCCCGATGCCGTGGTCAAGGTTTTCGTCGATATGTACAACAAAGGCCTGATCTATCGCGGCAAGCGTCTGGTCAATTGGGATCCGCATTTTGAAACCGCCATTTCCGATCTGGAGGTGGAGAATGTCGAAGTTGCGGGCCATATGTGGCATTTCAAATACCGCCTCGCAGGGGGCGAAACCTATGAATATGTTGAAAAAGATGACACCGGCGCGGTGATCCTGCGGGAAATGCGGGATTATATCTCCATCGCCACGACGCGGCCCGAAACCATGCTGGGCGATGGGGCCGTGGCGGTTCACCCCTCGGATGCGCGCTATGCGCCGATCGTGGGCAAGATGGTGCATCTGCCGCTGTGCGACCGTCTGATCCCGATCATCACCGACGACTATCCCGACCCCGCCTTTGGATCAGGCGCGGTAAAGATCACCGGCGCGCATGATTTCAACGATTATGCCGTGGCCAAGCGCCACAACCTGCCCTGCTACCGCCTGATGGACACGCGCGCCCAGATGCGGGCGGACGGCGCGCCTTACGAGGCTGCCGTCGCCCGCGCGCGCGAAATCGCGGCAGGGTCTGCGACTTCGGAATCCGAGGTTGATGCGCTGAACCTTGTGCCGGAAAAATACCGCGGTCTGGACCGCTTGGAAGCGCGGGCGCGTGTCGTGGCCGACATCACGGCGGCGGGTCTGGCGGTGACGGTTCTGGTGCGTGAAATCGACGAGGAAACCGGCAGCGAACATCTGCGGCTGGAACCGGTGGTCGAGACGAAAAAGATCATGCAGCCCTTTGGCGACCGATCAAAGGTCGTGATAGAGCCGATGCTGACCGACCAGTGGTTCGTCGATACCGCAAAAATCGTCGGTCCGGCGCTGGAGGCGGTGCGGTCGGGCGCGACGAAGATCATGCCGGAAAGTGGAGAAAAGACCTATTTCCACTGGCTGGAGAATATCGAGCCCTGGTGTATCTCGCGGCAGTTGTGGTGGGGGCATCAGATTCCGGTGTGGTACGGGCCGAGGATAAGAGACAAAACTGACGATACATTGAAAGTCGCTGGTATTGGCTGGAGTGAAAATAGACAATTTATCGAAAATGACCTCCAGCCCTTTTGCGCACCTTCGGTCGAAGAGGCATTGAAGTTGGCCAAGGCGTATTACGGCTTTGAGGTTGTCGAAGCAGCAAGCCTTTTTGAGTCCGTACTGAAATCGGCCACACCCAACTCCGGAATTTCAATTTTCCGCGACCCCGACGTCCTCGACACCTGGTTCTCCTCCGGCCTCTGGCCCATCGGCACCCTCGGCTGGCCCGACCAAACCCCTGAACTTAAAACCTATTTCCCCACCTCCACCCTGATCACCGGGTCGGACATCATCTTTTTCTGGGTCGCCCGGATGATGATGATGCAGATTGCGGTTCTGGATCAAACGTTGCCGCTGGAAAAGCGGGTGCCGTTCAAGACCGTCTACCTGCATGGCCTTGTCCGCGACGCCAAGGGCAAGAAGATGTCGAAATCTCTGGGCAATGTCATCGACCCCCTTGATATCATAGACGAATTTGGCGCCGACGCGCTGCGCTTTGCCAATGCGGCCATGGCCACGCTTGGCGGCACGCTGAAACTGGATACCGGGCGCATCGCGGGCTACCGCAACTTTGGCACCAAGCTGTGGAACGCCTGCCGCTTTGCCGAAATGAACGGCGTGTGGGAGGGGCACCAGACCCAAACCACCCCGCCCGCCGCCACCCAGACCGCCAATCTGTGGATCATTGGCGAAACCGCCAAAACCCTGACCGAGGTGAACGAGGCCTTGGCGACCTACCGCTTCGACACCGCAGCCGACGCCTTGTACAAATTCGTCTGGGGCCGGGTCTGCGACTGGTATGTCGAATTTGCCAAGCCCCTGTTCGACGGCGACCACGCCGCCGAGACGCGCCAGACCATGGCTTGGGTGCTGGACCAATGCATGATCCTGCTGCATCCGATCATGCCCTTCATCACCGAAGAACTGTGGTCCACCACGGCCCAGGGCGGCATTGCCCGCGCCAACCTGCTGGTGCATCAGGACTGGCCCAGCTATGGCCCCGACCTGATCAATCCGCAGGCCGACGCGGAAATGACATGGGTCACCACCCTGATCGACGAGGTGCGGTCCGCCCGCGCGCAGGTCCATGTGCCGGTGGGGCTGAAGGTGGACATCGTGGCGACCAGCCTGTCGGATCAGGCGCGTCAGGCCTGGACTCGAAACGCGGCCCTGATCCACCGGCTGGCCCGCATCGACAGCTTCACCGAAGGCCCGGTGCCCAAAGGCGCCATATCACTGGCCGCGCCCGGTGCGACTTTTGCCATCCCCCTTGCCGGCCTGATCGACATTGCCGAGGAAAAGTCGCGTCTGTCCAAGGTCATGGACAAATTGGCCAAGGAAATCGGCGGGTTGCAGGGCCGGTTGAACAATCCCAACTTCGCCGCCTCTGCCCCCGAAGAGGTGATCGTCGAGGCGCGCACCAACCTGTCCCTGCGTCAGGACGAGGCGGCCAAGATCACCGCCGCCCTTGCCAGACTGGCCGAAATCGCCTGAGATTTGCGATCCGGTGACATCCCGCAGGGGGTGAAGGCCCAAAGGCCAAAAGGGGGGCGCGCAGCCCCCCTTTTCGTTTGGCCCGCACCCGAACTCCCGCCCAAACCCAAACCCCGGACCAGACGAAAATCCTTGCCCCGCTTGACCTGTCCCGCCCGCACGGATTAAGCGGGTTCCATATTGCGGCGATATTGGTGTCAGAATGTCTGATCCTGTTCTTTTTGTTGGCCATTCGCTTGTCGGCACCACCATGCCCGACATGCTGGCAGCTCTGTTGCCCACCACGCAGATCGACGCCCAGATCATCAACGGCGCATCCTTGGCCTACAACTGGGACCACGGCGCCACGGCGCAGGGGGTCGATGCCCGCGACCTGCTGCCCAGCGGCGATTACGCCACCCTGATCCTGACCGAAGCTATCCCTTTGGCCGATGCTATCGCCGGGGCTGACACCTATGGGTCGGCCGAAAACTACGCCAGTCTGGCTTGGGACGCCAATCGCAACACCCGCGTGCTGATCTATGAAACCTGGGATGATGTGACCAACCCCAAGGCATTCCGCGCCGCCTTGACCGCCGATCTGGCGCTGTGGCAAAGCATCGTGGACGTTCTGAACGATCTGGCGCCCAATGGCGCGCCACCGGTCGGCATGGTTCCGGGCGGCCAGACCATGGCGCTGCTCTACGACACGATCGAGGCCGCGCGCGGTCAGGGCCTGAAATCCATCGACCAGATATTTGAGGATGACATCCACCTCAACGACATCGGCAATTACATGATCGCTTTGGTCCAAAGTGCCACGATCACCGGCCAATCCACCGTCGGCGCAGATACCAGCCTTAGCAACGAATTCGGTCAACCCTATTCGGGCTGGACCCTTGATCAGGCCAATCTGCTGCAACATCTGGCATGGGAGGCGGCGGCGGTCGCCCCCGGCGCC
>JANNBI010000154.1:0-5161 GCA_031385345.1 Paracoccaceae bacterium
CGTGGGGTGGGCCGGGGTGGGGGGCCGCACGCCGCGCCCCCCCTTCCCCCCACGCCCGCTTCCCACTACCTTCACCGCAAACCGCCAAAGGCCCGCCGATGTCCCTGCTCTCTCTCCTCGCCGATGTCCTGTTCGTCGGCCACAGCCTGATCGGCCCCGACCTGCCGCCGCTGGTTGAGGGGGCGCTTGACCGCCTGTCCGGCCCCTCCACCTTGCAGGCGCAGGTGATCAACGGGGCGTCGCTGGCCTATAACAGGGACCATTCGGCAGATGCCGAGGGCACCGACGCCCGCGCCGCGCTGGCCCTTGGCACCACCGACGCCCTGATCCTGACCGAGGCGCAGCTCATCGCTGACCAGATGGCCGCCGGGCTGACCGTGCCCGCGCTGGCCGATTTCGCCCGCGCCGCCCTGACCGCCAACCCGGACACCCGGATTTACCTGTACGAAACCTGGCCGCCGCATCCGGGCGATGACGCCCTGTGGCGCGCTGCCATCGCAGCCGATCTGCCGTTGTGGCAAAGCGCCGCACAGATCGCCGGCCAGCAGGCCGGTGCGCCGATCACCATCATCCCCGCCGGTCAGGCCATGGCGCTGCTGTCAATCGAAGTCGCGGCAGGCATGGTCCCCGACGTGACCTCAATCAACGAATTTCTGTCGGACCCAATCCATCTGTCCGGCAAGGGGCTGTATTTCGTGGCCTTGGTGCAGGCCGCCGCCCTGACAGGGCAAAGCCCGCAGGGCCTGCCGCCGCAACTGACCCGCACTTGGCTGTCGCGCGACGCGGTGATCAGCCCTCAGTTGGCCGATGCCCTGCAACGCATCGCGCAGCAGGCTGTCACCACCCCCTTGCTGCCGCTGGCCGCCGCGCCGCTGGTCGGCCCGACGCCCGGTCAGCCCACAGCCGCCGCCCAGAAGGCCAGTGCCACGCCCGACCCCGCGTTGCTCCCGCCATACTTGCCCAATCTGACGCCCATCACCAACCCCAACCTTGGCTTCGGCCTTGCGGGGGTCAACGACTGGTCGGTTCAACTACCTTTCCTTGACCTGATGAAATCCGCCCGCCCTTGGGTCGCCCATAAACCCGGCCAATATGGCGGCTGGGAAGAGACGGATCTGCGCGCGCTTTCCCTGCTGAATGATCAGGGTTGGCCCCTTGCCCTGCCCGCTGGGGCGACCGGGATCTCGACACTTGTGCTGACCGATCTGCCCGAAGATGCAGGCGGGGCTGCGGGGCGTTACGTGGTGACATGGAAAGGTCAGGGAAGCCTGACCCTTGGCGGGCGCGCCCAGATCGTCACGCAACCCGCCGACACCGCCAACCCCCAAACCGCCACCTTCGATTTCATCCCTGGCGAGGGCGCGGTCACCCTGACCCTTACCGCCCTCCACCCCACCGACCCGATCCGCAACATCGTGATCACCCGTCAGGACCGCGCCGATCTTCTGGCGGCGGGCGAAATCTTCAACCCCGACTTCCTGTCCCGGATCCAAGGCGCGCGCCTGCTGCGGTTCATGGACTGGCAAGCCACCAACAACTCGCCCCTGTCCACCCCCGCCCAGCGCCCCCTGCCGTCGGATTACACCTATGCCACCCCCTACGGTGTCCCGGCCGAGGTGCAGATCGCCCTTGCCAACCGCCTGCGCACCGACCCTTGGTTCACCATTCCCCATCTGGCCACCGACGCCCTGATCACCGATCTGGCCCGCCTGACCCATGCCAGCCTTGACCCCGCCCTGACCGCCCATGTGGAGTTTTCAAACGAAGTCTGGAACTGGCAATTCACCCAAGCCGCCTGGGCCGAGGCGCAGGGCAAACTCCGCTGGGATCAGGACGGCACATGGATGCAGTTCTACGGCCTGCGCGCCGCGCAGATGGCGCAGATCTGGCGGCAGGTCTACGGGGCCGACACCGCGCGCCTGATCCCGGTGATCGCCACCCAGACCGGGGTGAAGGGTGCCGAGAACCAGATCCTTGATGCCCCGCTTGTGGTGGCCGAAGGCCTGCCCCCGCCCGCCGCCGCCTTTGATGCCTACGCTGTCACCGGCTATTTCGCGGCGCTGCTGGGCGCGCCCGACAAAGCGCCGATGGTGCAGGCATGGCTGGCCGAAAGCGCCGCCGCCACCCCCGCCGACCCCTATGCTTTGGCGTTCGACAGGGCCGAGCAGGAACTGCGCGACGGCTCCCTCTCTGGCAACTCCGAGGATACCCTGACCACCCTTCTGACCGACATCCTGCCCTATCAGGCCCGCGTCGCCGCCGACCGCGATCTGGCGCTTATGATGTACGAAGGCGGCACGCATGTCGTGGGCTATGGCCCGGTGACCGACGATGCCGCACTGACCGCCTTCTTCAACGCCCTCAACTATTCGCCGCAGATGGGCCGGCTTTACGATGATCTGCTGACCGGCTGGGCCGACCTGTCCGACGCCCCATTCAACGCCTTCGTCGACACCTACCGCCCCAACAAATGGGGCTCTTGGGGGGCGCTGCGCCACCTGTCCGACGACAACCCCCGCTGGCGCGCCCTCGCCAAGGGCTGTTCCACCTGTTGAGGGGAGGGGCAAAGGCGACCGTCCTGCCAACTGTTGACCGCCCCGCCGCTCAAAGGCGCGTGGTTGCCGCGAATGTATTGCCGTCTACACGGCGCGCCAGCAAAGGCTTTCAGACCCGGCGAACCGGCCAATGTGCGCCCATAGCTCCGTTGGATCGCACTGAACACCGCTCGCCCGACAATCCGGCCCCAAAATCCGCCTTCTCCAAAGCCGCACCGCCACCGCCACCCCCCACGAATCCCCCGTACTCCACCCTCGCGCCTCCCTCACCCTTGTGGGGAGGGAGGCATTCTCGCCCTACAAAACGTCTTCCCAAAACCGCCTTTCCCGCAGCCCCTCAATTCCACCTGCCCCGCAGCCCCACCCACAACCCCCCGCGGCCACCGCCCCCCCTCTCCAATCCTCCCATGCCCCGCCCTCACGCCTCCCTCCTCCTTGTCGGGAGGGGTTGCGGAGGGGGGCCGCCGCACCGCCATCCACATACACCCCCCAACTCCCCGTCCGGCTGAATCCCGCCGCCCCCCCTCCTCAACCTTTGCGCAGCATGGTAATCCTCCGCCCAAGCGCCCCTTCAGGATCCCCCCATTTCGCCCCATGATCAGCGTCATCATCCCCGCCTCGAACGAGGAAGCCTATATCGGCCCCTGCCTGACCGCCCTTTTCGCCGCCCCCGGCAACGGGGCCGAGGCTGTGGTCGTGGCCAATGGCTGCCGCGATCAGACCGTCGCCCGCGCCCGCAGCTTTGCCGACATGGCCGCGCAAAACGGCTGGGATCTGCGGGTTCTGAACCTGCCAATCGGCTCCAAACCGGGGGCGCTGAACGCCGGGGATGCCGCCGCCCGCCATCCGATCCGCGCCTATCTGGATGCCGATGTCGTGGTCTCGCCACCCCTGATCGCCGCGCTTGCCACGGCCCTGTCCGGCCCTGAACCGCTGTATGCCACCGGGACCGCCGTGATCCCGCCGCCACGCTCGGCCATCAGCCGCGCCTATGCCCGGTTCTGGCAGCAATTGCCCTTCGCCCGATCAGCCGCCCCCGGCTATGGCCTGTTCGCCACCAATGCCGCCGGCCGCGCCCGCTGGACCGATTTTCCCGACCTGATCTCGGATGACACCTTCACACGCCTGCAATTCGACCCGGCTGAACGTTTGCACCTGCCCCAAACCTACCAATGGCCGATGATCGAAGGCTTTGGCGCCCTGTCGCGCGTGCGCGCCCGTCAGGACGCTGGCATGCTGCAACTGGCGCGCCTGCATCCCGATCTTTTGTTGCGTGAGTTCAAGCCCCCCCTGACCCTGACCCGCCTGTTGTGGCTGGCCATCACCGATCCCGCAGGCTTTGCCGCTTACGGCGCGGTCGCGGTGCGCAGCCGCTTTCAGGTCAAATCGACCGCCTTCACGCGGGGCCGCTAAACCGTTGACGCGCCGGGCGGCGGCGCATCCGGACGGGCGCCGCAGCACGCGCAGTCCACCCGTCGCTTGACCCCGATCACCCGCGTCTCGCCATACAGCGCGTCATGGATCATCAACCGCCCGCGCAGGCCTTCGCCCGCACCGCAGATCAGCTTGACCGCCTCCATCGCCATCATCGCCCCGATGACCCCCGGCAAGGGCGCCGCCACCCCCGCCTCGGCACAGGTCGGCACCATTCCGGGCAAAGGCCGCTCGGGGAAGACGCATTCGTAACAGGGCGCGCCGCGGGCCGAATCAAACACCGACACCTGCCCCTCCCATTGGGTGATCGCCCCGGAAATCAACGGCTTGCGCTGCGCCACGCACAGACGGTTCACCAGATATCGCGTGTCGAAATTGTCGGTACCATCCAGCACCAGATCATAGTCGGCCAGCAGATCGCCCAACCCCTCCTCCAGCCGCCGATGATAGGGACGCACCTGCACAAAGGGGTTCAGCGCCCGCATCGCAACTTCGGCGGAAAACACCTTGGCCATGCCGATCCGCGCATCGGTGTGGATGATCTGGCGTTGCAAGTTCGATGTGTCCACCGTGTCGCCGTCGATCACCCCGATGGTGCCGACCCCCGCCGCCGCCAGATACATCAACGCGGGCGATCCCAGCCCCCCCGCGCCCACCACCAGAACCCGCGCCGATTTCAGCGCCATCTGCCCCGGCCCGCCAATCTCACGCAGCAGGATGTGCCGGGCATAGCGGTCCAACTCCGCCTCCCGGAACGGGTCTTCTTCCGGTACCACAGGCGGCGTCGCCCGCGCGCGCAGCCGTGCCAGCCCTTCGCGGTAGATCAACGCCAGCGCCACCAGCCCGCCCAGAACTGCCCAGCCGCCCGCCGTACCGCCCAGTTGCGCGCGCAGGGCTGACCCATCGGCCAGCGTCAGATGCGCCAGAACGACTGCCAGCCACAGACAGCCCATCGCGATCAGCCGCAGCCGTCCCGGCAGGGCAAAGGCCCAGCCGACCCCCCAGATCACCGCCATCAAGGTCAGAACCATCCGCCGCCCAATCGCCCCCTATGCCCCGTCACGGCCCGGCTATCCGCGCCCGGTGTGGCCAAACCCGCCCGCCCCGCGCGCGGTGTCGTCGAGCATGTCAACCACCTCAAACCCCGCCCGGACAACCGGGGCCAACACCGC
>JANNBI010000173.1:0-3258 GCA_031385345.1 Paracoccaceae bacterium
AGAGCGCGCGCCGTCGCAGGCCACCAGCCAGTCGGCCTGCACCGCATAGGGACCGTCCGGCGTGGTCACGTTTAGCGTCACATGATCGCCGTGGTCCTGCACTGCCTCGACCCGGTTGCGACCCCGGATTTCGATCGGCGCACCTTTGGCCTGCGCCTGCACGATGCGGTCATGCAGGAATTTTTCAAAATAGGGCTGTTGCAGGTTGATGAAGGCGGGAAAGCGGTGATCCGCTTCGGGTGACAGGTTGAATTCGTACAAAAGCCGGTCGTCGTGAAACACCTTGCCGACATTCCAGACCACGCCCTTGGCCAGCATCGGCCCGGCAGCCCCCAGACGGTCGGCAATTTCCAGCGTGCGCTTGGCAAAGCAGATGGCGCGGCTGCCAGCGCCGACGCCTTCCTGATCGTCCAGCAGCAGAACGGGGATACCTTTCAGCCCCAGATCCAGCGCGGTGGCCAGACCCACCGGACCACCGCCCACCACCACAACCGGATGACGGCGGGCGGCGTCAGCCCCCTGATCGGCCACCCGCGCATAGGGGTACAGCTTGAACGCGAGATCATATTTTGCCTGCACGGTCCCGCCCCCCTGATCAGCTTTGCAACGCCGCCCACATCGCCAGATCGCGCTCGGCGGTCCAGATGCGGGGGGTGTCGATGCCGCGCGCCTCGTCATAGGCGCGCGAGACGTTGAAGGGCAGGCAATGTTCATAGATCGCGTAATCCTTGAACTTGGGATCACAGGCCTCGCGCACCGCCTCCCAGGCGTCTTTCAAGGTGCCGTTACGCGCCGCGACGCGCGCCGCCGGGCGATAGGTGCTGTCCACGAAATCGCGCGTCCGCTCCAACGCCTCGGCCACATCCGCGCCCATCACCGCATTGCCCCGCCCCGGAGCAATTGCCGCCAGATCGAACGCCTTGATCCGGTCCAGCGTGCCGCCCCAGTCGCCAAAATGGCCATCGCCACAATAGCAGGCCGAATGCGCCTCCACGATGTCCCCGGTGAACATGACATTCTGATCGGGCACATGGATCACGATATCACCCGCCGTATGGGCCCGGCCCAGATGCATCAGATCAATCCGGCGTTTGCCCAGATAGACCGTCATGCGGTCGGTGAAGGTGGTCGTGGGCCAGGTCAGGCCGGGGATGGATTCGTGGCCCTGAAACAGCCGGGGAAAGCGCTGAAACTCGCTGTCCCAATCTTCCTGACCGCGTTCGACCACCATCGCGCGGGCCTTGTCACCCATGATCACCTGCGAGGCGCCAAAGGCCGAGGCCCCCAACACCCGCACCGCGTGGTAATGCGTCAGAACAACGTGGGAAATCGGCTTGTCCGTCACCTCGCGCACCTTTTCGATGACCTTGTGGGCCAGACGCGGGGTGGCCTGCGCCTCGACGATCATCACTGAATCGTCTCCGATGATGACGCCGGAATTCGGATCTCCCTCGGCGGTAAAGGCCCAAAGACCCTCGCCCACCTCGGAAAAGGTGATGGCTTTCTCGGTCATGTCACCTTGGGAAGCAAAAGCCTTGGCCATGGGTCGTCCTTTCAGGGTCTGGATCAGCGCGCGTAGGGGTCGGCCAGCGCGGGCAAAAGGGTTCCGCTGCACTCGCCAAAACCGATGACATAGCCGTCACCCTGACACTGGCCGCGCAGGGTCAGGGTGTCGTGGTCTTCGACGAAGCTGCGGGTCGTGCCATCGGTCAGGGTCAGCGGCTCTTTGCCGCCCCAGGACAGTTCCAGCAGGCTGCCCCGGCTGGCCTTGTCCGGCCCCGAAATCGTGCCCGACCCCAGAAGATCGCCCACCGTCATCGCGCAGCCGGACGTGGTGTGGTGCGCCAGTTGCTGAGCGGCGGAATAGTACATTTCGGCGTAATTCGTGCGGCTGATCACGGTTTCCACCCCGCCCTGCGGCTGCATCGTGACCTGCAAGGCAATGTCATACAGCATCGGGCCGGGTTCGCGCAGATAGGGCAGCAACGGAACCTCGCGCGGCGGGGTCGGGGTGCGGAAGGGCTGCAAGGCAGCGGCCATCACGATCCAGGGGCCGATGGTCGTCGCGGTCGCCTTGGCCTGAAACGGGCCAAGCGGCTGATATTCCCAAGCCTGAATGTCGCGCGCCGACCAGTCGTTCAGCAGCACATAGCCAAAGATCATCGCATCCGCCTCGGCCACTGTCACTGGCCCGGCTGAGGCTTGACCGACAACCGCGCCCAGTTCCAACTCGATATCGAACCGGCGCGAGGGTTGGAACGACGGCACCGCATGGTCCGGCCCCTTGACCTGCCCCCAGGGCCGCCGGAACGCGGTTCCCGACTCCACAACCGACGACGCCCGCCCGTTATAACCGATGGGAATATGCAGCCAGTTCGGCGGCAAGGCGTTTTCCGCACCGCGAAACATCGTGCCGACATTGGTGGCGTGATGACGGCTGGCGTAGAAATCGGTGTATTCCGACACCAGAAACGGCAGGTGCAGCGTCACCTCGGCCAGCGGCAGCAGATGCGGCCGCAGCGGGCCTTGGTCCGCGCCTTCGGCAAGCAAGGTCTGCAATTTCTGGCGCAGCGCGGCCCACGCGGCGGGGCCAAGCGCCATCGCCTCGTTCCAGAACGGCAGATCGAACACCGGATCCTCGGACAGCCGGATCAGACCGTCCTGTTCCAGCCCGGCCAGATCCAGCACCTGATCGCCAATTGCCACACCGCAGCGCGGATCCTCTGGCCCTTGCGAGAACACCCCGCAGGGCAGGTTGTTCAGCGGAAAGGCGCAGCCGGGCGCATTGGCGCTGGCCAGCCAGGATCTTAGCAGCGGCATGGGCAGTGTCCTTTTTCGGCGGAAATGTTCAGCAAAAGGCGGGGTTTCAGCATGGCGGGTTCACTTCACCCCCGGCGTGCCGTCGAACTTCTTGGCCAGCGTGTCCCAGCAATCGATGTAATCATCCTGCAACGGCGCTTCCTTGGCGGCAAATTCCGTCAAGTGCTGGGGGAAGCGGGTTTCGAACATGAAGGACATGGTTTCCTCCAGCTTTTCCGGCTTCAGATCGGCGTTTGACGCGCCTTCAAAGGCATTGCGGTCCGGCCCATGCGGCAACATCATGTTGTGCAGCGACATGCCCCCCGGCACGAATCCCTTGGGTTTGGCGTCATAGATGCCGTAAATATTGCCCATCAGTTCCGACATGATGTTCTTGTGATACCACGGCGGGCGGAAGGAATGTTCGGCCACCATCCAGCGGTCGCGGAACAGCACGAA
>JANNBI010000203.1:0-1548 GCA_031385345.1 Paracoccaceae bacterium
CGGTGCAAGTCGCGCCGCCGGTGGCACCCGTTGAGGCGCTGCCATTGACCACAAGAGCCGCGGCCCCCGGCCGTCGGACACGAGGAAGGATCAGCTGAAATGGCCACGATCGACTATTCAGCGCGGCTTGCTTTGGTGCAGGCCGCGATCGCCGCCTTGTTGACCGGTGGCGTCAAGAGTTATGCCATCGAGGGTCAGCAGGTGACGAAACTGGACCTTGAACGGTTGACGGCCGAAGAGGGGCGGCTTGTTGCCAAGGTCAACCGCGCCTCGCGCCGCGGCGGTGCCTTTCGGCAAGCGGTGCCCCGGTGAAGCCTGTCAAGCTGAACCCAGTTGATCGCGCGGTGGCGTGGCTGTCGCCGAAGGCTGGACTTGAACGTCTGAGGGCGCGGGCGGCCCTTGCAACTGCTTCAGGCTATATCGGGGCGAGACGGGATAGAAACGCCACCAGTGAGTGGTCCGTTCTGGGGGGGGCCAGCGCAGATTACGATACTTTGCCGGATCTTGATCTGCTGCGCGCCCGGTCCCGGGATTTGGTGCGCAACGACCCATTGGCGCAAAGCGCGGTCTCCACCAAGGTCGCCCATGTCATCGGGTCGGGTCATGTTGTGCGACCGGAAATCGACGCTGACCGCCTCGGGTTGTCGCAGGACGAAGCGCAGGTCTGGGAAGAGTTGGCGCTTGATATCTGGACGGACTGGGCGGGCAGCAATGATTGCGACATCAGCCGCAGCCAGACTTTTGCCGAACTGGAGGACATGGTCTATCGGTCAAGGCTGATGTCTGGGGATGTCTTCGTTCTACAGCGCTTCAAACGCCGTCCGGGTCGTTTGCTGGCCTCTTGCGTGCAGATCGTTGAAGCCGATCGGGTTTGGAACCCGTCCTGGCGGGCGGATTCGCCGATGCTGGTGGGAGGAATTGAAAAAGACGCTGACGGTGCCGCAGTTGCCTATCATGTCGCCGATCGGCATTTCGTGAGCATTGGCACCGGTCAGGTGACATGGCAGCGGATCCCGGCCTTTGATCGGCAAGGCAACCGGATCGTTTTGCATGTTCACGGGCCGAAGTGGCGGCCGGAAATGACCCGATATGCGCCTTTGCTGGCGCCGGTGATCGAATCCTTGAAGCAAAGGTCACGGTATTCCGAAGCCGAATTGATGGCGGCGGTCGTGTCCGCCTGCTTTGCCGTTGGGATGGTTTCGGACGAAGGAGATTTGGGCGCGGCGCTTGGCACCGCTGGCACGCCGCCGCCCATTGACGCGTCCAAAGCCATCAACCTGACCGAGCCTGGTCAGATATTCGATCTGCTGCCGGGAGAAAAGATCCAGAGTTTTGCGCCAGGGCGTCCAAACCCGCAGTTTGCCCCCTTCATCGAAGCGGTTGCCAAGGAAGTGGGTGCGGGGACCGATCTGCCCTATGAAATGCTGATCAAACAATTCTCGGCCTCTTATTCCGCCAGTCGCGCCGCGATGGAATTGGCCTGGCTGTATTTCAAAGTGGACCGCGCGCAGCACGTCACGCAGTTCTGTGCGCCGGTCTATGAGACGG
>JANNBI010000231.1:0-6313 GCA_031385345.1 Paracoccaceae bacterium
CGCGATCTGCACGCCCGAGGAGGTTTGGCAGATGGTGGACGAGATGTTGGTCGCCCAAGCCGCTTGGTTGCCGCAATACGCCCATGCCATCCCCGACGCGAAAAAACGGCTGGAAAACCCCAAGGTCAAAACCCGTGAATGGGCCGGGGCCGCCCGTCAACATGTTCGAAACGTTCAGGAAATGCGGGACGCCGACACCAAACGCAAATCGGCAGGCAAGGTCGAACTGGGCAAAACCGTGATGTCGTGATCAGGTTGTCGGGGCGGTCGCCAAGGCCGCCTCGACCCCGCCGGACCGGATGATATCGGCCAGCGTCAGGCTTTCGATCATCACCAGATAGGACCAGAACACCTCGGCAAAGACGCGGCGGATGCGGCAGGCGGCCTCGTCCGCGCAGTCGTCGCAGCGCTGGTAAGACCCGCGCGACAGGCATTGCAGCGGCGCCATCGGCCCGTCGATCAGCCGCAAAAGTTCGGAAATCGGCACCTGCGACGGGTCTTTGATCAGCTGATACCCGCCCGACCGTCCGCGGGTTGACGCGATGATCCCGGCGTTACGAATGTCCAGCAGGATATGCTCCAGAAACCGTTTCGGCGCGCCGGACCTGCGGGCGATCTCCTCAATCCGCAGGGCCTGACCGTCCAGCGCGCGCTCGTCGCCCAGAACCATCAGCGCCTTCAGGGCGTATTTCGTCTTTTGCGTGATCATACGCTATCCTAGTCATGGCAAAGCGCAGCGGCAAGCAAAGCCGCCCACCCCACCGAAATCGACCGCCGGAAAGGGTCTTAACGGCTGATCTTGGCAGGTTGTCCGGCAGCCATTTCCTGCCAGTCACCCACCGCACCATCGGGCCAGATCACCCGGACCTGCGCCGTTGTGGCCGAGCCAAGACCAAAGTGCAGCGGCCCCAACTGCCCGCTGGCATGACCGCCGCCAACCGTTACCTCGCGCCGTTGCAGATGGTCGGTTTTCACCTCGACCACGGCACCGACAGCGTTCGCATTGGCCCCGGTCTGCGCCAAGGTTAGGTTCAGCCACTGGCCCACCGCCCCCGCATTTCGCCAGATTTGCGGGCCTTCCCGTCGGTTGATCACCAGAATATCCAACTGGCCGTCGTTGTTGAAATCCGCCACGGCACCTCCGCGCCCGGTTTTCATGCTGGCCACACCCGCCAGTGCCCCCGCCTCAAAAAAGGTACCGTCGGCGCGTTGCAACAGCAGGTTGTTCGGGTCGTCCCCGGCGAAATCCGGCATCCTGTCAACATTGCCTTTAACCACGAACAGATCGGTGAAACCGTCGTTGTTCACATCCTCAAACTGCGCGTGCCAAGCGGTCGAAGGGCGCAGATCACCGCCGGTATAGGGCCGATGCGCCGTCACGCCGCGCTTGAACGCCTGATCGGAATATTGCGGCAAAACCGGCACACCGTCGGCGGGTTTGTTCAACACTTGCAACTTGTTATCGGCCATCGAGGTCAGGAAAAGTTCGGTGAATCCATCGGCATCCAGATCGCGGCTGGCAATGCCCATGCCCCAGATCTTCAGCCGCTTCCAACCCTCTTTTTCGGTGTAAAGCTGCGGCTCGGCGCCCGGCGCGACATGCCACATCTGCTCGGCTCCGCCCTTGTAATACTCGCGGTCGTTGGACACCCGCAGATCGCGGACCCCACTGCCATTCCAGTCGGAAAACAGGATCGACAGCGCACAGAAACTGGGCTTCAGCGCAATCGGTGCGGCAAATCCGGTGCCATCGGCATTCGGCCGATGCAGCGTGTTGTCGGTGCAACTGCCCCAAGGAAAGGCTTCTTCAGCGCGGTTGATATAGGTGCCGATGGCGAGGGTGGGCCAGCTCGCCCCCGGCTCCCAAGTGGCGGAAAACGCGGTGGACCAGGCATCGCCGCCGTCAAATCCCCAGTGCGTATTGGCGTTCACGAACTGGCAATTGCCCAGACCGCGCATCAGATGATCTTCCCCCACGCGCAGAACCATCAGGTCCAGAACACCGTCGCTGTCCACATCCAATGGATAGCCGCCGGTCACCGCCAGCGTGTCCAATCCGGCAACCGGTTCAAACTTCAGCGCACCACCGGGGTCTGACAGGTTGCGGAACAGGCCCGCCGGACCCTCCCCCCCAGACAGGAAAACATCCAGCCGGCCATCAGCATCGCAGTCGAACACCGCTGCCCCACCGCCCACCATATACTGCCAATCCCCCAGATAGGGCGTGGTCAGACCGGCGCTGGCCGTCTCTTCGGTATAAAGGGGAACAACGGGATCCTGGGCAAAAACGGCCAAAGGAGCCAGGCAAAGCAGCGCTGTCAGGAATTTATGCACGGGTGGTCACATTCATCACATGGTCCGCAACGCAATTGCCCTGCGCGAGGCCCTGCACGATCGCCGCGCGAAAGTGAATCCCACCGTAAAGCCTTGACATCGCGGCCTCTTCTGCCGCCGCCTGAAAGCTGGCAAAGTCACGCGGCTTGATGCCGTCGTCGGCATGGGTGGCGTCGGTAAAGGCAAAGCTGGCGCCATAAAGCCCACTTAGAACGCCCGCCGCCGCCGCCGACTGCGTGGAATGACCCGATGGATATTCCGGGAAGGGCGGCGTGTTCAACAGCGGCTCCCATTTCTTGTCGATAACCCGGCGGATATAGGTGATCGGCCGCAGCAGATCGACTTCAAACTTGGCGCGCCAGCAGGCGATAAAGCCATCTGCCATCGCCATGCCCACCAGCGCCAGCGTTTCCGCCTGCAAGGCCAGGGGCGTCGCGTCGCGTTCAAAGATCTGCAGGGAAATCGAGATCCAATGACCGGGCGGCGTCGGGGACAGCATCGGATCATCCGACCAGAACCGCGCGATGGCCTTCTGGTCATCGGTCAGGGATTTAGAGGTTTCGTAGACCTCCATCGCTTCGGCGTAAAACGCCGAGGCCGGGTCTTCGCTATACTCGGGCGGCAGCGGCAGACCACAGGGATCATCGACGGGAAGGGAGAAGGGCCGGTTCTGACCCCAGTTCGGCAGCAGCGGTTTTTGCTGCACGGCCACGGTTGATGTTGGCACCCAATGCGCCGGGCCTTCGGTTAGTGAATACTCATACGGGAATCCCATATTCTCAATCACTGCGCCACCATCCGTGGCCGACCAGTCCAGAATATGCGTTGAAACCGCGATGCCGTAGGCCAAACTGCGACTGATCACTTCGGGCGCAATGCCTTCGGACGCGATTGCGTCCAGTTTTTTCGCCATGGCCAGCATGGCGCGCTGACCGGTCGGGCCGGTGTTGCTGAAATGCGCGTTGATGCCATGCACCAGCGCGCCGTGCAGCACGCAAGCCTCGTCATAAATCCCCGCATCGCGCGCTGGCACGGCGGTCAGACCATTGACCTGCCCCGCCATCGATCGCAGCGATGTATCCCCCGAAGCAACCACTTCAAACACCGTGACGCCCAGATAGCCAAAGGCGCGGCTGGCCACAGGTGGGGAATATGTTGCGGTGTGGCGGATCAGTTCCAGCAACAACTTGTACCAACTGCCCAAAACCGTGGTGGTGCGGGTATCCAACAGCGCCCATCCGGGCGAAGCGACCCCCGCAAACGGCAGACAGGCGGCCCCCAAAAGAAAGGCGCGTCGGCTGGGTTTTGCGACGGTCATTTGCATCAGATATACCGGTTCCAAAGGTTTTCGAGACGTTCCTGCTTGCCCGATCTGGGCTGCGGTTCGATCTGTTCGGCGGTGACGCGGGCAGCCGCCTGCTCCAGCGATCCGGCCAGCATGGATTTGGCGGCGGATGTGGACCAACCGGCATAACGCTCGGCGCGGTGGGCTTCCATCTCGCCGGATTCCAGCAAGGCGGCGGCACATTTCAGCGCCCGCGCGCAGGTGTCCATGCCGCCAACATGCGACAGGATCAGGTCTGCCGGGTCCAAAGACTGCCGACGGATCTTTGCGTCAAAGTTCGTGCCGCCGGTGGTGTATCCGCCCGCCCGCAGGATTTCATAAAAGGCCACGGCCTTTTCCGCATGGTTGTTCGGGAATTGATCGGTGTCCCAGCCGGACTGGTAATCGTTGCGGTTCATGTCGATCGACCCGAAGATCCCCAGCGCCGCCGCCGTCGCGATTTCATGTTCAAACGAATGGCCGGCCAGGATCGCATGACCCTGCTCGATGTTCACCTGAACCTCTTTTTCCAGCCCGAAATCTTTCAGGAAACCATAGACCGTCGCCACGTCGTAATCATACTGATGCTTCGACGGCTCCTGCGGTTTCGGTTCGATCAGGATCGCGCCTTTGAAGCCGATTTTGTGTTTGTATTCGACGACTTGCGACAGGAAGCGGCCTGCGTTGGCGCGTTCAATTGCAAGGTCGGTGTTCAGCAGAGTCTCGTACCCCTCGCGCCCGCCCCACAGCACGTAATTCTGACCGCCCAGTTTGGCGGTGGCGTCCAGATTGGCCTTCACCGTCGCGGCGGCATAGGCGTAAACGTCCGGATCAGGATTGGTGGCCGCCCCCGACATCCAGCGCTTGTGGCTGAACAGGTTTGACGTGCCCCACAGCAGCCGCGCCTTGTGCTTGGTCTGCTTGTCCGCGATGTAATCGACGATTTCGTCCAGATTGCGCTTGGACTCCGCAAAGGTTTTGCCCTCGGGGCGCATGTCCGCATCGTGAAAGCAATAGAACGGCGCGTTCAGGATATCGAACATTTCAAAGGCGACATCGGCCTTCAGTTTGGCATCCGCAATGGTGTCGCCAAACCAGGGTCGGTCGAGGGTTTGGCCGCCAAAGGGATCGCCGCCCAGATAGGCAAAGGAATGCCAATAAGCCACGGCAAAGCGAAGGTGATCCTCCATCCGTTTGCCAAGGATCACCTCATCGGGATTGTAATGGCGAAAGGCGAATTCGTTGGTGGAATTCACACCTTCAAATTTGATCGCGGGAATACCTTTGAAAAACTCGGTCATAAATTTGGCTTTCGGTCGGAGACAAGGAAAAACCCGCCCCTGTCCGGGGCGGGTCGGGTCGGTTCACGCGGCTTGAGCAGGCTTTTTGCCCATGATGATCATGCCCAGAATGTCGTCATCGGTCACTTCGTTGACATTCACCGTGCCAACGCGCTGGCCGTTTTTCATCACGACGGCGCGGTCGCACAGTTTCATCACGTTGTGGATGTCATGTTCGATCAGGAAAATGCCCAGACCCTGGGCCTTCAGCTCTTGGATCAACTCGGCAACCATCTGGGTTTCGTGTGGGCCCAGGGCGGCAGTCGGCTCGTCCATGATCAGGATCTTGGCGTTGAAATAGACCGCGCGGGCAATGGCGACCGACTGGCGCTGACCACCCGACAAGGCCGATACCGGCACCGCGAATTTCTTGAAATTCGGGTTCAGGCGGGCCATGATCTTGCGGGTTTCAGCCTCCATCTTGGACTCGTCAACAAAGCCGAAGGCGTTGACCAACTCCCGCCCCAGAAACAGATTGGAGGCGGCATCCAGATTGTCGGCAAGCGCCAGCGTCTGGTAAATCGTCTCGATGTTCTGCTCTCGGGCGTCGCGCGGGTCTTTGATGTCAACCTTTTGGCCGTTGATCCGGATTTCCCCGGAATCGGCTTGATAGGCGCCCGACAGGCATTTGATCAGCGTCGATTTGCCCGCGCCGTTATGGCCAAGCAGGCCCACAACCTCGCCGGGATACAGATCGACGGTGACATGATCGACGGCCTTGATACCGCCGAATGCGATCGAAATGTCGCGCATCTCGACCAGGGGGGTTCCGCGATTGGTGCTCATGGCTGGTCCCTTCACTTGATGCGTTTGCGATAGGTGTTGTCCAGCCACACGGCGAGGACCAGAACTGCGCCGACGACCATATTCTGGACGGCGGTGTCAAAGCCGATCAGAACCATGCCGGTCTGCAGACTTTTCATCACAAGGGCACCAAGGATCGCGCCGTAGATCGTGCCGACCCCCCCGGCAAGCGAGGTGCCCCCGATCACCGCGGCGGCGATGACGAACAACTCGTCCCCGACCCCCAGCGCGTTGGTGGCAGAATTCAGACGGGCCGAGGCGACAACCCCGGCAAGTCCCGACAGCGCACCCATAAGGGTAAAGATGCTGACGGTCATCGACTTTGTGTTGATTCCGGCCAGCGCCGCCGCTTCGGGATTGCCGCCGATGGCAAAGACATAACGGCCAAACCGGGTGCGGGTCATCAGGATGGTCATCGCCACACCCACCGCCGCCAGGATCAGTACCGGATAGGCAAACCCGTGGCTGACAAAGATGCCTTCCGGCACCGGCTCACCCAGTTTCGCGTAAT
>JANNBI010000259.1:0-6237 GCA_031385345.1 Paracoccaceae bacterium
CAGGGGCATGATCTGGCGCGGGGTTTCGCCCGCATCGCAGCGCGTGTCGCGGGGCAGCAGCCATCCGGTGCGGGGCAGGCGGGCCAAGGGTGGCGGCGGCGCGGTGGTGACCGCGCCCGAGGCCGAGATGTCCAGACCCAAAGCCAAGGTCGTGCCATCGCTGCGGGTGCCGTCATAGAAAACCGTCGTGCCGCCGTGGCCGCGCGGATAGCGGCCCCAGGTCCAGCGTTTGAAATCATCTTCCAGCGCGGCAGAGCCGAAATTGGCGTCGAAATAGCCGTGGCCGGACCATGAATGGCCTTGGGTCAGGTCAACCTCGATCCTCGCAGAAGGGGCGAAGGGGCGCCAGATATGGGTGGCAGAGGGGGTCAGCAGAGCCTCTACCTCGGTCAGGGCGGACGGGGTCAGGCGGATCTGGCCCCGCACGCGGGAAATGCGGGGCAGCGACGACACCTCGTCCACATCGATCACAAGGGTGCCGTTGTGCCACAGCATCCGCGAAGGGCCGATTTGCAGGCTGTCGCGGGATTGGCGCAGGGCGCTGCGGCCCCGGTCTGTCATGGTAAAGCGGCCACCGGGGCCATAGGTGACGACGTTCAGGCAGCAGTGGTTGGCGGGGTCGCGGCGGCCGGACCAGGCGTACCATGGCGAAAACACCGACCCGATGAAACCGATCACCGAGACGGCGCGCGTCCCGTCAGCCGACAGACCATCGACATACCACCACGCATAGCCGTTTGGGGCCACGGCAAGGCTGAAGTCTGGTCGGTCAAGATCGCCTCGGCCGCGTGCAGACCGGAGAGGGCCGCCATCGGCACCCCCGCCCCCGGATGCGCCCCGCCCCCCGCCAGATACAGGCCCGGAAGCTGGGTTCGCGCCGTCGGACGCTGAAAGCTGGCGAAGGTGCCATGCGGACTGCGGCCATAGATCGCCCCTTGGGAGCCGGGAAACAGGGTCGCAAAGCCCGGCGGCGTGGTCAGCGCCCTGTCGGTCTGTGGCGGGAAGGTCAGGCCGTGGCGGGCGAGGGTCGGGAAGATCAGGGCGCGGCATTGGGCGATGTCCTTGGCGGTAAAGGAGGTTCTGGGCGGGGCGTTCAGGATGATCTGGAAGCGCTCGACCGTGGGGGTGGTGTTCGGCGGCAGGCCCATGTCGCGGTCCTGGGCGCACAGATACAGGCTGGCGGCGCTGGGCAGGTCGCCGCGCGACAAGGGCAGAAATTCTGTGTCGGGGTCGGCGGTGAAGAACACATTGTGATGCGCGAGGTCGGGCGCGTCGGGGGAAAGGGCTGCGGCAAAGGCCCAGACCACGGCCGACAGACTGCGGGGATGGGCGGCGACGGGGGGCAGGGATTGCTGCGGGCCGGGGCCAAGCAGACCAGCCAGAAGGGCCGCCGGATCGCCGTTGAACACCACGCGGTCGGCCCGCAACGCGCGGCCATTGGACAGGACCACCTCGGCCACATGGCCATTCTGGCGGGTGATCTGCTGCACTGACTGGCCATAGTGGATCTGCACGCCAAGTCGTGTGGCCAGCGCGGCGAGTTCCTGTGCCAAACGGGCCATGCCGCCCTGAACGGCCCAGACGCCCTGCGCCTCGGCTGCCCAGATCAGCGACAGGACGGCGGGGGATTTTTGCGGCAAGCCGCCGACATAGGTGGCGTAGCGGCCAAAAAGCTGGCGCAGACGGGGATCGGTGAAGCTGGCGGTCAGAAGCGCCTGAAGGCTGCGACCGGGGATCAGCGCGGGCCATGCGGCGGGGTGGCGCAGTGCGGCCAGCGCGACAGTGGCGGGGTTGGGGCGGGCGGCATGGATCATCGGGCCACTGAAGGCGGCATAGGCGGATTGGGCCAGCCGGTTGAAACGGCGGAACTGGTCGGCGGATTTCGACCCCGAAAATTCGGCTATGGCCTGCGCGGATTGGTCGGGATCGGTGAACAGGTCCAGCCGCGACCCGTCGGGCCAGAAATGTCGGGCGAGGCGGGGCTGCGGGATCAGCGTCAGGTGATCGTCCAGACGCGCCCTGGCACAGGCAAACAGATCGTCGAACACTGACCGCAGGGTCAGGACGGTGGGACCGGCATCGACCGGCGGACCGGGCGAGCCATCGGCGTTGGGCGCGCCGGGCAGGGTGCGCATCTTGCCGCCGGGGGTAACCTGCGCCTCGACCACGCTGACCGACTGACCGGCGGCGGCCAGACGGATCGCCGCACTTAGCCCGCCGATCCCGGCGCCGATGATGATGATCCTTGAATTGGGCGTTGAGGTCATCCGGGGATTGTTGACTCATGCGGGAAAACTGTCCAGTATGATTTACACATATGCTGTCAGATTTACGTGACACATGGGCGGACAGACCAAAAGGCGGAGAGCGAGATGGCGATTGCGGCGCGACTGGATGCGGCCACGGCACGGGTGATCGGGCGAGCGCAGGGGCCGGACGCCCCGGCCAAGCTGGCGCAGGCCCTGCACTATGCGGTGACGCCGGGGGGCGCGCGGATCAGGCCGACGATCTTGCTGAGTGTGGCGATGGCCTGTGGCGACGACCGGCCGGGGCTGGCTGATGCGGCGGCGGTGGCGTTGGAGCTGATCCATTGCGCCAGTCTGGTGCATGACGACCTGCCCTGCTTTGACGATGCCGACATGCGGCGCGGCAAGCCGACGGTACACCGCGCCTTTTCGCAGCCCTTGGCGGTGCTGACGGGGGATGCGCTGATCGTGCTGGGCTTTGACGTGCTGGCCGAGGCGGCGGGCGAAGATGCCGGGCGCGCCTTGCAATTGATCCGGGTTCTGGCGCGGCGCACGGGAATGCCGGACGGGATCTGCGCCGGGCAGGGTTGGGAATCAGAGGCGACGGTCAATCTGTCGGCCTATCACCGGGCCAAGACCGGGGCCTTGTTCATTGCTGCCACCCAGATGGGCGCGATTGCCGCCGGGCAGGATGCGGAACCTTGGGAAGAACTGGGCGCGCGAATCGGAGAGGCTTTTCAAGTGGCCGACGACCTGCGCGACGCGCTGTATGACGCGGAAACCTTGGGCAAGCCGGCAGGGCAGGACGCGATCCACGCGCGCCCGAATGCCGTGGCCGAACTGGGCGTGCAGGGCGCGATCCGGCGGTTGAAAGACATTCTGGGCGGGGCCATCGCGTCGATCCCGAAATGTCCGGGCGAGGCGGTTCTGGCCGAAATGGTGCGCCGCTATGCCGAGCAGGTGACGCCGGTGGCGCCGGCCTTTCGGCAGGCGGGGGTGCGGCAGTAGGCATGGATATGCCGCTGCCCGTTCCAAAGCGGCTGTCGCCAAGGGCGCTGATCCTGCGGTTGGCGGGATCGCGCGGATTTCAGAAATTTGCCGCGCGGGTGCCGGGGCTGCGCCGGATCGCGCGGGCCGAGGGTGCGGCGCTGTTCGATCTGGTGGCCGGGTTCGTGAACGCGCAGGCGCTGATGGCGCTGGTCGAATTGCGGGTGCTGCACCGGGTTCAGGACACGCCAATGGATGCGGCAGAGTTGGGCGCCCTGTGCGCTGTCCCGCAGGCGCGGATGCAGATCCTGTTGCAGGCCGGGGCGGCGCTGGGCCTGTTGCGGCGGCGGCGGGACGGGCGGTTCGATCTGGCGTTGCGCGGCGCGGCACTGCTGGCTGTGCCGGGGCTGGAGCCGATGATCACCCATCACAAGGCGCTGTACGCCGATCTGGCCGATCCGGTGGCCTTTCTGCGCGGCGGCGGTCCGACTGCGCTGGCGCAGTTCTGGCCCTATGTCTTTGGCACCCAAGGCGGGGCCGAGGTCAGCGCGACATACTCCACCTTAATGGCCGAAAGTCAGGCTTTGGTGGCCGAGGATGTACTGGCGCTGGTGAATTTCGCAGGCATCACCCGGTTGCTGGATGTGGGCGGCGGGACGGGGGCGTTTCTGGCGGCGGTCGGGGCGGCGCATCCGGGGCTGGCGCTGGATCTGTTCGATCTGCCGGTGGTGGTGGCGCGCGCGCGGTTGGCCGCAGTGGCTGGGCGCGTGACGATCCATCCCGGCAGTTTCCGTGACGACCCGCTGCCGCGCGGGGCCGATGCGATCAGCCTGATTCGGGTTCTGTATGACCATGATGATTCGACCGTGGCCCGGCTTTTGGCAAAGGTTCATGCCGCCCTGCCCGCCAAAGGACGGCTGATCGTGGCCGAACCGATGTCGGGCGGTGACCGTCCGGACCGCGCAACCGATGTGTACTTTGCGCTTTACACCCTGGCCATGCAAACAGGGCGCACAAGATCAGGCGCCGAGATCGCCAGCCTTCTGGCCGCTGCGGGCTTTGAAAACATCAGGATTCATTGGGGATATCGGCCCTTTGTCACCTCTGCCGTGACGGCCAGCAAGGCCGGGGC
This sequence comes from Paracoccaceae bacterium, assembly GCA_031385345.1. Taxonomy (GTDB): domain Bacteria; phylum Pseudomonadota; class Alphaproteobacteria; order Rhodobacterales; family Rhodobacteraceae; genus CAIYZT01. The sequence goes on from JANNBI010000259.1 coordinate 4,366, forward strand.
GAAAGAGAATTCACGCTAACTGTCCATTTTGATTGACAGGTTAAAGTGTAAGGATAGAATGACATATAAGAGGAGTTGCGCCGGGCAGATCGCCCGGAGGATCGCAACCGAAGGCCCGGGGAGGGCGCGTTGAAAACCAAAGCCGTCATCCTGTCTGGTCCGAAAGATCTGTCGCTTGGACAGGTCACGCTGACCGCGCCGGGTCCGGCGGATGTGGTGGTCAACATCGCGCATTCGGGCATTTCCACCGGCACCGAAAAGCTGTTCTGGACCGGCACGATGCCGATGTTTCCGGGCATGGGTTACCCACTTGTGCCCGGCTATGAAGCCTGCGGCGAGGTGGTTGACGCGGGCGCTGACAGCGGGTTGCGGGTTGGGGATCATGTCTTTGTGCCGGGAGCGAATTGCTTTGCCCCGACCGAGGCCGGGCCTGTGCGCGGACTGTTTGGCGCGGCATCTCGTCGTCTGGTGACGCCGGGGGCGCGGGTGACGCGGATCGATGCCGGGTTCGGGCCGCAGGGCGCGTTGCTGGCACTGGCCGCGACGGCTCGGCACGCGGTGGCCGGGCGTCATGCCAGCCTGCCGGATCTGATCGTCGGCCACGGGGTTCTTGGCCGTCTGATCGCGCGGCTGACGGTTGCTGCGGGCGGATCGCCTGTGGTCTGGGATACCAATCCTGCGCGGCAAAGCGGCGCCACGGGATATGACGTTGTGCATCCCGACATGGATGCGCGGCGCGATTATGCGGTGATCTGCGATGCCTCGGGAGCGGCGGATCTGCTGAACACGTTGATCGGACGGCTGGCCAAGGGCGGCGAGATTGTGCTGGCCGGGTTCTATACCGCGCCGATTTCGTTCAACTTTCCCCCCGCCTTCATGCGCGAAGCCCGGCTGCGGATCGCCGCCGAATGGACGCCCGAGGACATGATTGCCACCCGTGATCTGGTGGAAAGCGGCACCTTGTCGCTGGACGGATTGATCACGCACCAGCGACCCGCCGACACGGCGACCACCGCCTATGACACCGCTTTCAGTGATCCTGACTGCCTGAAAATGATCCTCGACTGGAGGGGCCACGCATGACGCTCGACATTCCGAACCTGAAAGACTTTGACGCGCGGTTGCGGGACGAAGCGCATGAGGAGCCGACCCTTGAAGTGCCGATGGGAGAGCCGACCAAAAAGACCCAGATCATCGCGATCTATGGCAAGGGCGGCATCGGCAAATCGTTCACCCTGGCGAACCTGAGCCATATGATGGCCGAAATGGGCAAGCGCGTGCTGCTGATCGGTTGCGATCCGAAGTCCGACACCACCAGCCTGCTGTTTGGCGGCAAGGCTTGCCCGACGATCATCGAAACCTCGACCAAGAAAAAGCTGGCGGGGGAAGAGGTCAAGATCGGTGACGTCTGTTTCAAGCGCGGCGGCGTGTTCGCGATGGAGCTGGGCGGGCCGGAGGTTGGGCGCGGCTGTGGCGGGCGCGGCATCATTCACGGCTTTGAACTGCTGGAAAAGCTGGGGTTCCATGACTGGGACTTTGACTATGTCCTCTTGGACTTTCTGGGCGATGTGGTTTGCGGCGGCTTTGGACTGCCCATCGCGAGGGACATGGCGCAGAAGGTGATCCTTGTCGCGTCAAACGATTTGCAGTCGCTGTATGTGGCCAACAACGTCTGCTCGGCGGTGGAATATTTCCGGCGGTTGGGCGGCAATGTCGGCATCGCGGGTCTGGTGATCAACAAGGATGACGGCTCGGGCGAGGCTGCGGCCTTTGCCAAGGTGGTCGGCATTCCGGTGTTGGCGGCGATCCCGCAGGACGATGATCTGCGCAAGAAATCCGCGAATTATCAGATCGTTGGCAGCTATGACAGCC
>JANNBI010000265.1:0-5248 GCA_031385345.1 Paracoccaceae bacterium
TCCATGCAGCAGCGCCCCGCCGCCCAAAATCCCCGCCCGCGCCTCGGGGTTTCAGAGTCACCGCTTCGGGGTTTCGGTAACACTTTATCGGGGTATCAGAGTCGCCCCCTGTTTTGCGCTTGGGGTGAAGCCCTTGGAATCGCGCCCGGATTCGATGGAATTTTAACCGCTGGTTTCCCCGTAACTGTTGAATAACATGATTATAACTCTACCGGGGCCATCCACGTTGCGCAAAGATCACATCCTGCGGCGAAACGCGGGCTTTACGCGGGTAAAGATGCTTAGAAATCAGGGGTTTTGGTGGCAATGTTGCGATTAAAATTTACATCGCTCTTTTTTCGTGATATTTCTAAGCAATATGACATGCCCTGATCTGACAGGAGACGCCTGTGACCCTGCATCCGCAAGATCTGACCGGCTTTGACGCCACGCCTTTGGGGGCTGCCCCGCCCCCTGCCCCGCCCCGGCGCTTTTCGATCTGGGAGATTACCTCCTGGATCCTGCCCATGGCGCCCGAACATCTGCGCCGGGTGCTGGCCGCCCATCCCGATCTGCCGCAGGGTCAGGCCGGGGTTGAAGGTGCCACGCGCTGGTTTTCCGCCGCCGATCTGGCCACCTTGCGCGCGCATTTCGCCAGCACCTCGCGCCGCGACCGCTGGCAGCCCCGGCGACCTGCGGGTGTGCAGGGCCCGCTGATCACCCTGGCCCAGCCCCTTGGCGCTGTGGGGCGCAGCCGCGCCACCCTGACCCTTGCGGTGGGGGCGGCGCTGGCCGGTTGGCGCGTTCTGGTGATCGAGGCCGATCCCGCCGGGCATCTGGCCGAAACCCTGGCCCCTGATAACGGCCCCGAACCTGTGGGCGACGGCGTGTTGTCCCTGCTCGCCCGCGACGCCGCTTTGTCTCTGCGCCGCCTGAACGAGGGGCGGTTTCACCGGGGCGAGGTGCCCTTGCCCGTCGATGACCTTTTGGCCCGCGCCCAGACCCTGCGGCCGCGTGATCTGATCCGCTCCAGCCGCTGGCCCGGTCTGGATCTGCTGGCCCCGGGGCCGGACGGTCTGGCGCTGGCCGATCTGCGGCTTGGCGACTGGCGGCAGATGCAGCGCGGCTGGCAGCCTTGGGGCGTGCTGGCAGGGGCGCTTAACGATGGATTGCGCGACCGCTATGACCTGATCTTCTGCGATCCCGGGCGGGGTCTGGGGCCGCTGGCCCTGTCGATGCTGGCCTCGGCCGATGTGCTGCTGTCGCCCCTGCCCCAGACCGGCGCTGCGGGGTTGCGTCAGGGTCTGGGCCAGTTGGGGGCCGCGATTGAGATGATCCAGTCCGAAGCCCGCATGACCGCCCGCGCCTTGGGTCAGCCCGCGCCCGACATGGGCTGGCGCAGTCTGGCTGTCCTGGCCATGGGCGCCGGCTCCCCTGCCCTGCCGGCGGGTTTCGCGGCGAAACCGGGGGTGCATCTGCTGCCGGCGGCCCTGCCTGACAGTCCGGGTGGCGCTTCGCATCTGTATGACATCGACTATCGCAGCCTTGGCCGTCTCGCCTATGCCCCGCTGCGCGCGGGAACCGAGGCGGCGCTGGCCGGGCTGATGGCGCATCTGGCCGGGCTTTGGGATCAGGATGTGACCCTGCAGGGCCAGTTTCTGCTGTCGTCCACCTAGGCTCGGACAGACGGGGTGTTGAGGTCATTTGTGTCGGCTCACATGGTGCCGCCGGCCCCTGCTTCTTGCACCAGACCAGCGAAAGGCTGGCCGCAGGGCGGTGGCTGAACGCTTTGAAAGCGCGTCCATATCGGGTGGTTGCCCTGTTACCGTCCCATTTCCCCCACAATCCCGCCGCGTTGACCCATTATGCCAGCAGTTGTGCAGAAGAGAGGCCAGCCTTTCGCTGTCTGGGCCGGGGGGCCATGCTGATGACACTCACGACGGTGAAAAAACGTGTTTCCGCCTTTATGCGCGCCGATACCGGCAGTGCTACTGTGGAGTTCACGCTGTGGGTTCCTGCCTTCCTTGGCATCCTGCTGCTGGGGGCCGATGCGTCGACCGCTTACACCCGGCAGTCGAACTTCTGGAGAGTCTCTTATGAGACGGCGCGGATCGTGTCGCGCCATGCGATGGATGCCGAAGGCGGGGCCGCCTTTGCACGAGATCAGATGCGGATTGGCAGCTATGTCCCTGAAATCACAGTAACGATCGACGACATGGCGCAAACTGTCACTGTGTCGGTCGCGGCCGATTCCGGGGAGATGGCCCCTTTCGGAATCCTCTCCATTGCGCTTGGCGACCAGATGTTGTTCTCGGTGTCGCAGACGCTTGAGCCGATCTGATGGGGACGCAGCGGCGGATCCTGTCGCAACCGGGACGCTTCCGGGCGCAGGAAGATGGCGGTGCCACGGCTTTCGGAATTTTTACATTCGGTCTGATGTTGCTGACCGTGGGGTTGGCGATCGACGTGACAAACGCCTACCGCCACACGGCGCTTTTGCAGGTTGCCGCCGATTCCGCAGCCCAGGCGGGAATTGTAGCTCTGACGCGGGGCGAAGATGCCGACACTGTCCGCCGTGCCGCCGAGGCAATGATCGAGATGAACATGCCCGAGGCCAGCTATGGGCGGTTGATGACGGATCCATCGACCGAGTTGCAGGTGCTGCATTACGACCCCGCAACGGGAAAGTTCGTCCTGGCGGATACGGACGACCCTGCCAATGCCGTCGTCGTGCGATTGCAGCGCAGCACAGCCACGGGCAATCCGGTGCCCACCTTCCTGATGGGAATGGCCGGGCAGGAAGCCTGGTCGCTGGCCGCAACTTCGGTCGCCGTGCTTGGTCCAACGCAGCGCTGCGGCAATGCCGAGGGCATCATCGCGCGGGGCAGCCTGAACCTGGGGGCTGCGCCCGAGATAGGGGCCGGGTTCTGCCTGCACAGCCAGACCGGCATCACCTTGTCGGCCGGCACCCGGACCACGGGGCCGCTGCGGATCAGCCTGCCCGATCCGACACATTGCGAAGGGGCCTGCGACCCGGCGGCAGCCTTGGGCCCGTCGCATCCTGACACATATCCGATGGCGCTTAACCTGGTGATGCCACAGACGCGGGATCATGTGGCAGGACTGGCGATGGGGTTCACCGACCCCGCAGTGACGCTGCCCGAAGAAACCGGCTTTTTTGCCACGCGCCCGCTGGACGGTGATCCCGAGGCGCTGCGCGAGGTGGGGATAAGCACCGACAGCATCCGGGCGGGCGATGTGGTGCGGATGACGGCATTGCAGTTCAGCCAGTTGCGAGAGCGCCCGGCGGGTCTTGTCTATGACGTGCGCTGTGACACCATAGAGAATGACCCCCGTCCCGTTTGGGAGCGAACGGTGGCGCTGATCGGAGATGGATATGGTCCGACCTTGCGCGATCTGGTCCTGGTCACGGATTGCGCCATAGAGATGGATGAGACCGTGCGTGTCGAGGGTGTGCTGATCCTTCTGACAGGACCGGGGGAGGCCCGGATTGAGGCCTTGCCGGGAGCCACGCTGGGCGACCCCAAGGCGACGTGCGACCCGGCCCGCCGGGTACGCCTGATGGCGCTTGGGGACATGGCACTGCCTGCGGATATCGCGGGGTCAAATGTCTCGGCTGTTGCGGGGGGGGATATTCGGCTGGAAAGCCACCCTGACCAATGGCTTGTTGCGCACAACGGGCTTGTGCTGCATGCGGGGGGAAGCGTGACCGCAGAGGGCAGACACAGCTTCGCCCTTTGCCCAGCCGACCCATCCGACCCGTTGCTGCCGGCAATGCAGGTTATTTCCTATGCAATGCCGCACCTTGGCGATGTTCTGGCCCCAGCCAAAAAGGCGCCCCCGAAAGCAGACCTGCCGGGGAAGGACGTGGCGCCCATGCCGCTTCACGGCACGATCAACCAGGGAAGCTGAGCTTGGCAAACGGATCTTGTCGCTTATTTGTGCCGCCCCAGTGACCTGCCACGGGACTTTCCCTTCCGAGTGCTGGTTCACACGGCGTGTCCTGGCATGGCGGGTATCAGAACAAAGAGGGGCAGCCCGCTGATCGATGCAGCCTGCATGATCTGGCCGATGGGGCCGCCTGAATTCTCGGCAGCTCTGCGTCGACGGGCAATATGAAGGCTGCAGGATCGCCCTGCTTTGATCACGCCCGTGCCATATTTCACCTATAAACGGGAAACAATCGTGCCCGCTGTCGGGATAAGAAGAGGTTAGCCTATGCTGAGAGTCTTCACACTGCTTGTGAGTTTGTTCGCAATGTTCAGCGGGCCCGCTTTGAGTGAGACCTACTATGTGGTCCCGCCAGGTGCCGTGGCTTCCGGTACGCCTGACGGCACCGCGACCACGCCCTTCCTGTCAATTGACGCGGCTTTCGCCTCGGGCAAGGTCAAGGGCGGTGACACGCTCCTGCTGAAGGATGGAGCCTACGGTGCAATCACAATCAAGGCGAATGCCGCCTTCGATGCGCCGGTGACAATCATGTCGCAGAATGCCAAGGCAGCGCAGTTCGACAGTGTTCTGTTGGCTCAGACCACGCGGAATCTGGTGCTGCGCAACCTTTCGATCTGGCCCCGTGATCCGGCAGTCGGCGCGGCCTATCTCATCCGCTCCTATGATACGACCTCTGATATCACGCTCGACGGGCTTGATATCCGCAGCGAGCTGGATGCTGGAGCATATATGCAGTGGGATGCCGCCAAATGGGAAGCGCGCAAGTTCAGCGGTGTTCTTCTGGAGGGTCCCCGCAGTCTTGTTACTGGCAGCAAGCTGACGGGCGTCGATCACGGGATAATGGTGGCCGACGATTCACAAATCATCAACAACGTTGTCGAGGGTTTCAACGGCGATGGGATGCGGGCATTCAGCCGCAGCACTGTGCGCAACAACCGTATATTGAACTGTGTGGCCACTGATGAAAACCATGATGATGGGTTTCAATCTTTTCAGAGTGACGGCGTCCCCGTCACAGACCTTGTTGTTGACAGCAATGTCATAATCGAATGGGTCGGGTCACAAGATCATCCCTTGCGGTGCAGCCTTCAGGGCATTGGTCTGTTTGATGGGCCTTATGACAATCTGACGGTCACGAACAATCTGATCTCCGTATCTCACTATCACGGAATCTCCGCCTGTGGCGCGCGCGGAGCAAGGATCATCAACAATACGGTTGTCAACATTCGCGGCCTGGTGGGAACTGCGCCTTGGATCGAGATCTATCCACGCAAGGACGGAACGCCTTCGACGGATG
>JANNBI010000281.1:0-2015 GCA_031385345.1 Paracoccaceae bacterium
GCATTGGCACAGACGATCCGCCCGGGATCACCGCCTTGATGTTTTTCCAGCCGCCGCGCACCCCGCCGCAATGGGTGTCCAGCAATTCGCGCAGGGAAATCGACATCGCCTCTTCTACAACGCAGGGATTGTTCACATGGCCCGAAATGCCAAACAATTTGGTGCCAGCATTGTTGGGCCGGCCAAAGCCCGAGAACCATTCCGCGCCGCGGCGCAGGATTGTCGGCACAACCGCGATGGACTCGACGTTGTTGACGGTGGTTGGACAACCGTACAACCCCGACCCAGCCGGGAACGGCGGCTTCATCCGCGGCATGCCTTTTTTGCCTTCAAGGCTTTCAAGCAGCGCGGTTTCCTCGCCACAGATATAGGCGCCCGCACCGTGATGCAGATAGCAGTCGAAATCAAAACCAGATTTGGCGGCGTTCTTGCCGATCAGACCGGCGTCATAGCATTCGTCGATGGCGGCTTGCAGAGCCTCACGCTCGCGGATGTATTCGCCGCGAATGTAGATGTAGCAGGTGTTGGCCCCCATGGCGAAGGCGGCAATCAGCGCCCCTTCGATCAAGGTATGGGGATCGTGGCGCATGATCTCGCGGTCTTTGCAGGTGCCGGGTTCGGATTCGTCAGCATTGATCACCAGATAGGCCGGACGCCCGTCCGACACCTTCGGCATGAAGGACCACTTCAGACCGGTTGGAAATCCCGCCCCTCCGCGACCGCGCAGGCCGCTCGCCTTCATGATCTCGACAATTTTGTCACGGCCAAGGGCCAGCAGGCCCGCCGTCCCGTCCCAATGGCCGCGCTTCAACGCGCCCGCCAGCGTGCGGTCATGCATGCCGTAAAGATTGGTAAAAATGCGGTCCTGATCACTGAGCATGTCTTGCCCTTCCTATGCCCGGCGCTTGCGCCAGATTTGATACGTCGTGACGAGAGCCCAAAGAAACCCCGCCAAAGCTGCCAGATCGATCAGGAACGCGAAACGCGGCGCCCATCCCATTTCCGACCCGATGACCTGCGCGCCCATCCACAAAACCATCGTCGCGGCCATAACGATCCCGGCGATCCGGGCCTGTCTGGCCATTGCGATTTGGGTTTTGTCGGGCGCGGTCATGGATCGGGCCTTAATGTGGGGCTGGGGCGTGATGCGGGTCGTCGCCATAATCCGCCGCCAGTTCCACCCCGCCCGTGCCCAAAAGCAGGCCATGCACCCCAAAGGTCACCAACCCCACCAGTGCCGCCGGAGCGGTGCCGACATTGCCGATAACCTTTGCAATCACGACCGCAAACAGCCCGGCAAGCGCCGCGATCAGCCAGCCCCCGGTCCAGGGCCCAGCAACCGGCGTGGTGTCATGAGCGTGATCCATGGCCATTCCTTAATAATCGTTGGATTTGGCGCGAAGCAGGAAGGCGTCCATACCCACCTGCCCAATCAATTTGGCCTGCGCCACCCATTTGTCACGGGTCGCGCGGCCCTTGAAGCCTTTCAAGTTGGCGTCGATCCAGGCAATTTCCGCCGGACCCCAGGCCGCAACCTGATCAAAGTGGAACTGCCCCAACCCATGCAACAGTTTTTCCAGCGCCGGACCGATGCCTTCGATCTTTTGCAGATCGTCGGGCGTGCCCGCGCGGGGCGCAGACAGAGCCATCGGCGCGGCACCTTCGGCGGGCGCGGCGACCGTGGAGGAGACAACCTGCGCTGCGGCCACTGCCGCTTTCGACTTCCCCAGCCAAGGGGTCAGGATCGGCACTTCTGTGCCGTCGATCCGCTTCACCGTGTCGCCAATGTCCACCGCGCGCTGCGCCGAGGCGTTATATTGCTGGCGACCCGATTCAAAGTCTTTCAACGAGGTCAGTCCCGACAAAGGTTCCGCCGCGTAGCGCCCGTTTTGCGGGCCGGGAACCGGAACCTCACCCGCCGAGAACCGCCCGATCAGGGCGCGCAGTTTGGCCGGGGTCAGGTCTTCGTAGTAATCCTTGCCGATCTGGGCCATGGGCGCGTTGGCGCAGGCGCC
>JANNBI010000320.1:0-15903 GCA_031385345.1 Paracoccaceae bacterium
TCGTCGATATCACCGGCTGGCTGGGCGGCTATAATTTCCAATGGGCCTGGTCATCGGGCTGGGCGGCGGGGCAGGTGGCCTGACCGGGTCCAAAGGCCATACCTGCCAAAGCGCGTCAGACGTGCAGGGGGTTGGCCTTGGCCAGACGGTCGAACGCCATCAGGCTGTCGATCAGCGCGGGCATATCGGCCAGCCGGATCATGTTCGGTCCATCCGACGGCGCGGTATCAGGATCCTGATGCGTTTCCAGAAACACCCCGGCGATGCCCAGCGACACGGCGGCGCGGGCCAGAACCGGCGCGAACTCTCGCTGTCCGCCCGAACTGTCGCCCAGACCGCCGGGGAAAGCGACCGCATGGGTCGCATCCATGATCACCGGATACCCGGTGCGCGCCATGATCGGCAGGCTGCGCATATCCGCGACCAGACCGTTGTAGCCAAAGGTCGTGCCGCGTTCGGTCAGCAAGATCCGGTCGTTGCCAGTTGACGCGATCTTGGCCGCGACATTGGCCATGCCGTAGGGGTCCAGAAACTGGCCCTTCTTGACATTCACCACCGCGCCGGTTTGCCCGGCGGCCAGCAGCAGATCAGTCTGGCGGCACAAAAGGGCCGGGATTTGCAGGACATCGACGACCGAAGCCACTTCGGCGGCATGGGCGGCCTCGTGAAAGTCGGTCAGCACGGGCAAGCCCGCCGCCTTGATCGCGGCCAGAACCTTCAGCCCTGCCGCCATCCCCAGTCCGCGCTTGCCCGTCAACGAGGTGCGGTTGGCCTTGTCATAGCTGGCCTTGAACACATATTGCGCACCCGCCGCGCGACAGGCCTCGGCCATGACACCGGCGATCATCTGGGCATGGTCCAGCGATTCCAGCTGGCACGGCCCCGCGATCACCAGCAAGTGGCGGTGGTTTCCGACGGTCAACCCGCCGATGTGCACGTCTTTCATAGGCTTCCTTACGCTGTGACTTGTTCCCGCAGGATGGCGACCGTCATCGAGATCATCAGATAGATGCCGACGAAAATCAGGAACACCACCATCGTATCTTCGAAAGCGCGGGGATAGGCGGGATCGTCGGGGGCCACCGGATTGACCGAGATTGTCAGATAGCGGGTTTGGCGGTTCGCCTCAATCCTTGCGGTTTCCATGGCTTGCAGGGACTGGGCCAACATCAATTGGCGCGTCGCCACATCGGCCTGCGCCACCAGCAATTCGGATTGCACCTGCGCCAGCGATTGCCCGTTCGCACCGTCCTGGGTCATCCGGTCGCGCATATCGGCTATCTCGGCCTCCATCGTGGCGATGCGGCGTTTCAGTGGGTCCATCCGCGCGGCATTCGGGCTTTCGTTGGATTCCATCTGCGCCAAGGACAGACGGTCCTGCGTCAGCTGACTTTCCAGCGCGCCGATCTGGGTGGTGACAAGGCCAACCTCAACCTCCGACGACAAAACCTTGAAAGTTTGCTGCATATCAACGACTTTGCGCTGCGCTTCCAGCATTTTGCGTTCGGCGTCGTCATAGCTTTCCAACGCGCCCGCCATCTGATCTTCGCGCAGGCGGTTGGTCATGGTGTCAACCTGCTCTTCCGCATAACTGAGCAGGGCCTTGGAATATTCGACCGAAGTTTGAGGATCGGCGGTCGCCACCTCCATCTTGACCAGACCTTCGCTGGGATCATACGAAATGCGCACATGGTCGCGGTAAAGGCCATAAACGGTGGAGTTTGAGGCATCAGCTGGCAGACGTTGCAACGTGTCGATTTCGGGCCGCGAGAAATGCGCGCGCAGGCCGACCTCGGCATCCAGCCGCTCCATCGCTTCCTGACTTTGAAGATAGCCCTGCACCGCGATCGAATCCTTCGAAGATCCAAGCGGCGACGAGGCCAGCAACCCGCCAAGTCCGGCAGAGGCGGCAGGATCGGCGGTTTGAATCTGAAACTCGGTCTTGGCGGCATACATTGGGGTCGCGATAACATAGTAATACCAGCCCGCCAGAAAGGTCGGCAGGAACACGAACACCGACAGCCGCGCCATCAGCAGCACCAGACGGCGACGACGACGTTGGGCGATATCCTGCTGAATCCGGGCGACTTCTGCGATATGGGCGATTTCGGCCCGCACCGCGGTTGACGGCACCTGAACCGGCTTGATGGTTTGCGGCAGGCGCACCCCGTCACCCGGCGTCACCGCCAGCGCGCGCGAGGTGGCATTGGGCGGCACCGCAGCGCCTAAGGGCGAGGCGAGCGCGTCGGGCGTCGGACCAAGTGCGGGGATGCCGCTGGGCAGATCGTCGTCATCCTCTTCACCGGCGACAAGTTCCATCACCGAGGATTTCTGCATCGGGTCGATCCCAGCCTTGCGCAACAGGCGCACGGCGTCGAAATCGGATGTGGCGGGAAGCCCGTGTTTTTGCGCCAGACGGCGCGCCATGCGCAACTGGCGGCCGGTCAGCCCCTCACGTCGGATGCCGTCAAGATCGGTGCCAGGTGCTTCAGCACCCGGTGTGCGCGCTGTCGCGAATTTCTCGGTCCCGAAACCGTCATCATGGGCATCCGGGGCGAAGGGCATGTCATGATCGGGCGCTGCCGCCACCGGCACCGGGCGCGGCAAGGGCGCGCGCGGTTCCGGCGGGCGGGTGCGGTAGCGGTTGACGCTAAGTTTGGTAGTCATAAAGACGCTTCGCCTCTTCCAGAGTCTCGAACATATACAATTGTCCATTGCGCAACACGGCGGCCGATTGGCAGAATTTTTCCAGCGTGGCAGGCTGATGCGAGACGACGATCACGGTGGCATTGGCCAGCCGTTCGCGCAAGACGCCGCCCGCCTTGCGGTTAAACTCCACATCGGTGGTCGAAGGCATGCCTTCGTCGATCAGGTAGATGTCAAATTCCAGCGCCAGCATCAGGGCAAAGTTGAACCGCCCGCGCATACCCGACGAATAGGTGCCCAAAGGCATGTCGAAATACTGTTCCATGTCGCACAGCCAGCGGCAGAAACTTTCGACATAATCCGGGTCCAGACCATACAGCCGCGCGATGTAGCGGCTGTTTTCGGTGGCGGTGTGTTTTGACACCACCCCCCCCATGAACCCCAGCGGAAACGAGATGCGCGAGGTGCGGTTGACCACGCCCTCATCCGGTTTTTCCAAGCCCGCCATCATGTTGATGATCGTGGTCTTGCCGGTGCCATTGCGCGCCAGAATGCCCAGCGAATTGCCAACGTCCACCCGGAACGAGGCGCGGTCAAGGATCACCTTGCGGCCATGTCCCGTCGCGAAGGACTTGCTGACATTCAGAAACTCGATCATCGCGGCGCCCTCCGGGGCGCGAATTTGGGTCTGCCGGTTGCTCTGCCTTTGGTCCGGATTTCATCAGATCCGGTTTACGTCTTAAACCCTAACAAACCTTCATCACGTTTGTAACAGCTTGGACGCACCCTAAGTTATGGGCACAAAGATGCGGTTTTTCCATGAAAAAGATGGGGCAATTGTGGCGTTTTGCGGTCATTGTTTCGCTAAACCGGGGTTTTACGGCGAAAAGCCCAGGCGGCCAGAATGGTCAGCGGACCGATCAGCAAGGATATGGCCAGACCCAGTCGCGCCTCGGCTGCCGAAATTCCGCCACCCAGGGTCATGTCCAGAATGGTGACCGGGGCGACGAAGCCCATGGCCGTGATCAGGGCGAATAGCACGAAATCCGACAGGCGCAGCCCCTCAGGCAATTTGCCGCCACCAAAGGTCAGCGCAAGGCTGGCCCCGGCCAAAAGGCCCAAAGGCTTGCCGATCCAAAAGGTGGCAAGGACGGCTTGGGTGGCAGGACCAAAGGCGGAAAACTCAATCGCGCCGCGGGTCAGGCCGAACAGAAACAGCACAGCGGCGATGGGCAGGGTCAACAGGACGACAAGGCGGTTCAGCGGATCATGCAGAAGGCCCTCAGCCTCGGCAAAGATGCCGAAGGTGCGGTTTGCATGCGGGATGGCGGGGATGATCGGCAAAAGGCCGAGTTCGGGAGGGAAGCCCGCCATGGCAAAGCCCAGCCATGACACCAGCCCGGCCAGCGCATAGGGCCATAGCGAGGTGGCGCGTTGATGTTCAACCTCGGTCGCGTCACGGCGGGCATGGCGGCCAAACAGCAGCCAGACCGTCACCGCGGCGACGGGGGAAAACAGCGCCCACAGCAGATGATGTCCTTCAAACGGTTGCGAAACAGCGGTCAGGCACAGCGCCACAATGTCTTGGGTGACGGTCAACAACAGCAAGAAATGCAAGGCGGGATGGGCGCGACCAAAGATCGCGCGGCCGATGACATAGCACAAAACCACGTCCGAACCGATGCCCGTGGCCCAGCCAGCGCGCAGACCCGCCTCTCCCAAAGGGTCCAAAAGGACGACCGCAATCAGCCAGACCGCCACCGCACCGATGGCCGAGCCCACAAAGGCCCCCGAGGCCAGCAAGGGTTGGCGCGACAGGGTCAGGGCCCCGCGTTCAAGGATCATCGCCTCCCATAATTCCTTGCCCAGAAAGAAGAAAAACAACGGCATCAGCAGGTCAGACACCAAGGACAGAGGCGTGACGGAGGCGTCGTTCATCCGCAACCAGTTCGGCATTGGCAGGTCAAACAGCCGGTATTCAACCAGATCGTAATAGCTTTCGGGGGCAAGGTTGACCCAAGCCGTGGCCAAGGTCGCGCCACACAGCAGGGCAAGGGCGAAATGACGGATGAACGGGGAAATACGGTACATGGGGCACGCCTGCATTCGGCAGGTTCCGGATTGGATTCTGCCATGGGTCCAGATAAGCGGAGCAGGCGGATGGGGGCAATGGCGGCGCAAATCCTGACCGCAAAGATTTTCGGGCTGCGCCTTTGCGGGCGATTGAAGGGACGACGATGACGGATCAGCGGGCCGATACGGACAGCGACCACTCCACCGACCTTGACCGCGCGCAGGCGGCGGTGAATCTGGCCGAGGGCGACGGCGATGCCGCGCGTCTGGCGTTCTTTCGTCTTTTGGCCGACACGCCGCTTCTGGTTCTGCTGGAACGTGAAGCCGAAGGCGAAGTGCTGGAGCCACGCATTTTCACGCTGGAAGAAGGTCAGGTCGTGCTGGCCTTTGACCAAGAGGAACGTCTTGCCGCCATAGGCGAGGGGCCCTTGCCCTATGCCGAACTGCCGGGGCGGGTTCTGGCGCGGTTGCTGGCCAGCGAAGGTCTGGGGTTGGGGTTGAACCTTGGCTCCGGGGCGGCGTCCGAAATGCTGTTGCCGCTGACCGCGATGCGCTGGCTGGAGGAAATGCTGGTGCCACAGGCCGATGTGACATTGGATGTTTTCGGGCCTTTGTCCCCGCCAAAGCCTGAATTGGTGACGATCGTGACCCGGATCCTGGACCGTGCGCCGCCAACCTGGGCCGGGTTGGCGCGGTCCGTGCGGGTTTTTGGTCGCGGTGATGGCGGGCTGGTGGTGATCGAGGGGGCCGAACCCGAGGCTGAAACCGCCCTCGCCACCGCCTTCAGCGAAGCCCTGCGTTTTGCCGATCTGGGCGGGCTGGTGGTGGATCTGACTTTTGCCGGGGGGCGCAACCTGCCGCCGGGCGGCATGCAGGTCGCTTGGCCGGTCGCGGCGATGCTTGCCGACCCGCAGCCCCCGTCAGCGCCGGGCATGACAAAGGACAAGCCACCGATCTTGCGTTAGATATGGGGTATAATAATACCGCATTATATAACACACTGATAACGTTATGTTTTATGTTACATCCCGCCCTTGACGCAACGCGACCCTTGCGCGATAAGCGCCCATCCGAGATTCCGGGGGCTGTGCCCCTGCCTTAACTTCATTGGGTATATGATGAAAACCTTCACCGCTACTCCGGCGGACATCGAAAAGAAATGGATCCTGATCGACGCTGAAGGCGTTGTTCTGGGCCGTCTCGCCTCGATCGTCGCCTCTATCCTGCGCGGCAAGAACAAGCCGACCTTCACCCCCCACATGGACATGGGTGACAATGTCATCGTGATCAATGCAGGTCTGGTGCAGATGACTGGCAAGAAGCGCGAAGACAAGCGCTACTACTGGCACACCAACCACCCGGGCGGCATCAAGTTCCGCACGGCGCGTCAGGTGCTGGAAGGCAACCACCCCGAGCGTGTGGTGGAAAAAGCCGTCGAACGCATGATCACCCGCAACCGTCTGGGGCGTCAGCAAATGACGAACCTGCGCGTTTACGCCGGGGCGACCCATGTGCATGAAGCCCAGCAACCGACCGTTCTGGATGTCAAAGTCCTGAACCCGAAGAACACCCGGAGCGAATGACCATGTCCGACATCAAATCTCTCGACGATCTGAAATCGGCAGTTTCGGCAGCGGCTCCGTCTACGCTCGCGATGGTGTCGATGGCACCGGTGCGCGTGCAGGTCCGTGACAAGCTGGGCCGGTCCTATGCCACCGGCAAGCGTAAGAACGCCATTGCCCGCGTCTGGGTAAAGCCCGGTTCGGGCAAGGTTGTGGTCAACGGCAAGGAAATGGCGGCTTATTTCGCCCGTCCCGTGTTGCAAATGATCCTGAAGCAGCCCTTCACCATCGCCAATGTGGAAGGTCAGTTTGACGTTTTCGCAACGGTTGCTGGCGGTGGATTGTCGGGTCAGGCCGGTGCGGTCAAGCACGGCATCTCCAAAGCTTTGCAGCTGTACGAACCCACGCTGCGCCCGGCGCTGAAAGCCGCAGGCTTCCTGACCCGCGACAGCCGCGTTGTGGAACGCAAGAAGTACGGCAAAGCCAAGGCGCGCCGGTCCTTCCAGTTCTCCAAGCGCTGATCTTTCTTTATCAACTCGAAACTGGGCGTGGCTTCGGCTGCGCCCTTTTTCATTGGGGCAGGCGCAGATGCACGCATAAAAAAAGGCCGGGAAAACCCGGCCCAGTCAGGGGAGCGGTCGGCGCGCGCGGTCAGTCGCGCCAAAAGGGTTTGGCAATCTCGGTCTGGGCCACCTGTCCATCAATGCCGACATCGTTCAGCAGATAGGGCGACAGTTTGGCCAGATCATTGCGGGTGCGCCGGCGCAGATCCCAGGTCACAAAGGTCAGCACCAACCCCAAAGCCAGCCGCGACATTGGCGGCAGCGGTTGGTCGAACAGGGTGGTGGCGCGGGACATTGAGAACGGTTGGCTCATGGCGGACTCGATTGTATTGATACATTGAAAAACCTAACGTAGTAATACGGTACAATCACCGCGCAAGAATCGCCAGAGGAACATTGTTTTGGATACAATTTGGGCGCCGGTGTTGGAAAATGGGGCAGGGCCAAAGTACATTGCTCTGGCGCGCGCCTTGCGTGATGCGATCCGCGTCGGCGATCTGGCCAAGGGTGCGCAATTGCCCACCGTGCGCGATCTGGCGTTTCAGATCAAGGTGACGCCGGGAACCGTGGCGCGAGCCTATCAGATTGCAACGCAAGAAGGGCTGTTGCAGGCCACGGTCGGGCGCGGCACCTTTGTCGCGGCGCAAACGCCCCGTCTTGGCCCCCGCGTGCCACTTTATAATGAACGCCCGCAAGGTGCCGCCGCCGATATTGTCGATCTTCAGTCGCCGCAGCTGCCAGACGTGGGGCAGGGGGCGATATTCTCGGATATTCTGCACCGCCAATCGCAGAATCTGGGGCGCGAATGGCTGGACTATACCCGGCAATCGGCCGAGGCCCCGTTGCGCGCTGCGGTGGTCGATTGGGTCGCGCCACGCATTCTGGGCGCGGTCGAGGCGGATGATGTGATGCTGACACTGGGCGGGCAAAACAGCCTGACGCTGGTGATGAACTGCTGCCTGCGCGGCGATCGTCCCGTGGTCCTGACCGAGGAACTGGCCTATCCCGGCTTTCGCTATGCTGCGCGGCTGGCCCGGGCCGAGGTTGTCGGCATCGAAATGGACGACGAAGGCATCCTGCCCGAGGCTCTGGAAGCGGCTTGTCGGCGCTATGGCCCGCAGATCCTGTGCCTGACGCCGGAAATTCAAAACCCCACGACCGCAAGGATGGGACTGGACCGCCGACGCGCCATCGTCGCCATCGCCCGCGCCCATGATCTGCAAATCATCGAGGATGATTGCTATGTGCCGCGGCTGAACGACCTGCCGACCCTGCGCGCGCTGGCCCCGGAACGGGTCTGGTTTCTGGGCAGCCTGTCCAAATCAATCTCTCCGGCACTGCGCTTTGGCTATGTGATCTGCCCGACCGATATGGGCGAGGCGGGGCGGCTGACCGCACAACACAGCTTTTTCGCGCTGCCGATGCCGCTGTCGGCCTTTGTGCTGGACCTGTTCCGCTCTGGCGCGGCCGAGCAGATCTTTCATCAGGTGCAAGGCGCCATTGATCTTCGGGTACAATTGTTCGTCAACCGGTTGGGGTCTTACGATCTGCATTGGCAGGCGGGGATGCCCTTTGCCTATCTGAAATTGCCGCTGGGGTGGCGCGCGTCCTCCTTTGCCCGCGCGTCCGAAGAGGCGGGGGTGCTGATCCGGTCCGCCGATCAATATGCGCTGGTGCATGGCCGCGCGCCCAATGCCGTGCGGCTGGCGATGGCCTGCGATCAGCCCTTGCAGGATTTTGACGGGGCTTTGGGCACCCTCGCCGGGCTGCTGGCGCGGCCCCCGTCGGACATGGCCGTCTGACGCGACTGCCGGGCGCGTGGTGTTGCCAAGCAGACTCACTTTTCAGCGGATGCAACCGGATCTTGTTGAAAACGTTGACCTGATGACCGCGACCGATTCACCTAAGCCATCAGGCAATCACAAAGAGGCCCACAAATGGGACAGCAACATTGTTTTCACGCCCCCGGCAAGCAAACCGATTTTCTGGGGTGGCGGTTGGACCGGCAGGGTCGCACCGAGATCGTCTATGACGATTGCAGCCGGACCCGTATGGTCTGGCGCGCGGCCTTCGAAGGCAATGCCGATATCCGTCTGGATGAGGCTTTGTCTTCGGCAGTAACCGCCGGCCACGACAAGATGATCCCGACCCTGTTTGAAGAGCTGAAAAAACGCGCGATTGCGATTTCCTTGATCTGAAAACCACCGCTGATCGCCCAAATTCCGGGCGCTGACGCAGGGACAAGGCTGGGGCAAAGCTTTCGGGCTTTGCCTTTTTCATCCGCGCCCGTCACTATTATCTTGCGCCAGCAGCTGTCTTGCGCCTAATTTGATCAAATGTAGGCGACAAGCTTGCCGGACCGCAGAGTCCTTTTGGGGGGAACGATGGCGTCAAGCCCGCAGAAAAGCCGCTATCTTAGCGCGGAGGCCGTCAATGGTCTGAAGATGATCAGTCCAACGGCGATCTATGCGACGTTGTTGCTGGCCGTACCGCTGTTCCTGATCTTTTTGTACAGCTTTCTGACCGATGGATATCTGACCATCGACTACACCCCGACCTTCGCCAATTATGTGGAAACCTGGACCAGTCCGGTGTTTGAAAAGGTCTTGATGCGGTCGCTGGGCGTGTCGATGGCGGTGACGGCGGCCACGGTGCTGGCGGCGTTCCCGATGGCCTATTTCGTGTCCTTCTATGTCGAGCCGTCGAAAAAATCGATCTGGCTGTTCCTGATCACCATCCCGTTCTGGACCAGCTATCTGATCCGGGTGTTCCTGTGGCTGGTCATTTTGGGCTATAACGGCGTCGTCAATTCCACCCTGATGGGGCTGGGAGTGATAACCGAACCCCTGACGGCCATCCTGTACAACGCCAATTCGGTGGTGATCACCCTGGCCCATGCCTATGCCCCGTTCGCGATCCTGCCGATTTTTGTCGCGCTGGAAAAGATCGACCGATCACTGCTAGAGGCCGGGCGTGATCTGGGCGAAACCCCCTTCATGACCTTTCTGCGCGTGACCCTGCCTTTGGCGTTGCCGGGCGTGGTGTCGGCCATCATGATCGTCTTTATCCCGACAATCGGGGATTATGTGACGCCGTCGCTGCTGGGTGGACCCGAAGGCAAGATGGTCGCCAATCTGGTGCAGTTGCAATATCTGAAACTGGACAATTACCCGATGGGATCGGCCACGGCGGTATCGTCGATGGCGATGGTCGGGATCGCGCTAATCGTGGGCTTTGCCCAAGCCAAACTGTTCCGCCGGGTCTATGCCGAGTTCATGGTTTCGACCAATGCCGGGCTGTCTTTCCTGACGGCACTGGCCGCCGTGGTCATCAGCTTTGGCTTTTGTGTATTTGTCGGCTGGGCGCTGAACGGCGCCTTCTTTGCGGTGGTTCTGGCGGTGGCGGTGGGCCATGTCGTCCTGCTGATCTGGCTGAAAACGAAGGAGGCCAAGTGATGAAGGGGGGCGGGTTCAAGGTCTATGCCGTTGTCTATCTTATCTTTCTCTATGCGCCGATCATCCTGTTGCCGATCTTTGCGTTCAACAATGCCGCCATCATCGCCTTTCCGCTGTCAGGCTTTACCACCAAATGGTTCGCGGCCCTTTGGGCGGAACCCGCGCTGTGGAATGCCGCCCAGAACTCGCTGATCGTCGGGGTTTCGACCGCCATTCTGTCCACCACCTTGGGGGTCTTTGCCGCCCGCGCCTCGACCCGGTACAACTTTCCGTTCAAAGGCGGGATCTTGGGGATGATCATGCTGCCGCTGGTGCTGCCGGAAATCATTCTGGCCGTGGCGCTGCTGGTCCTGCTTCTGGGGATCGGCATTCCCTTGTCGATGTTCACGGTGACCTTGGGCCATGTTCTGGTCTGCACGCCGTTTTCCATCGCGATCCTGTCGGCCGCCTTCCAGTCGCTGGATAAATCGCTGGAGGAGGCGTCTTATGACCTGGGCGAAAACGCAATCACCACTTTCTGGCTGGTGATCCTGCCCTTGGTCATGCCGGGCATCATCTCATCCTTGTTGATCACCTTCACCATCTCTCTGGATGAATTCATCATGGCCTTCTTTCTGGCCGGCACCGAATCCACCCTGCCAGTCTATATCTTTTCGCAATTCCGCTTTCCGCAGGCGGTGCCCGTCATTATGGCGCTGGGAACCATTCTGGTCCTTCTGTCCATCACCCTTCTTTCAATTGCAGAATACTTCCGCCGTCGCGGCATCGCGAGAACCGGCGGCAAGGATACCGGAGGCTTCCTGTGACCCCTTCCGCCGACAAACCGACAATGATCGAATTTCAGGACGTGCAGAAATACTACGGCGATTACCACGCCCTGCGCGGCATCACCGCGACGATCCGCGCCGGAGAGTTCTTTTCCCTGCTTGGCCCCTCTGGCTGTGGCAAGACCACGCTGTTGCGCACCATTGCGGGGTTTGAAGGCATCTCTTCAGGCGCGGTAATGATTGACGGGCGCAATATGGCGGATGTTCCCGCTAATCAGCGTCCGACCAATATGGTGTTTCAGTCCTATGCGATCTTTCCGCATCTGACCGTGGCCGAAAATGTCGGCTTTGGTCTGCGCAAGGACAAACGGTCAAAAGAGGACAAGGCCAAAGCGGTGGCCGAGGCTTTGGATATGGTGGGTCTTAGCGGCTTTGGCCACCGGGCGGCCCATGCGCTGTCGGGCGGGCAACGGCAACGGGTGGCCTTGGCGCGGGCCTTGATCCTGAAGCCCAAGGTCTTGTTGCTGGACGAACCGCTTAGCGCGCTGGACAAGAAAATGCGCGAGCAGATGCAGGTCGAACTGATCCGGTTGCAACGGCAGGTCGGCATCACCTTTATCCTAGTGACGCATGATCAGGAAGAAGCCTTGGTCATGTCGGACCGCATCGCGGTGATGTTTGACGGGGAAATCGCGCAATTGGACGATCCCGAAACCTTGTACCGCAAGCCCGCCAGCCGCCGGGTGGCCAATTTCATCGGCACGATGAACTTTTTGCCCGCCACGATCCTGTCTGAGTCCGCCCAGACCATCGAACTGGAAGCGCCCGGTTTTGGCCGATTCAGCGTGACGCCGGACCAAGCCGCGGGCAATCAAGGCGACGAGGAAACCGCGGTCGGCTTCCGCCCGGAAACCCTGACCATCCTGTTTGACGACCAGAAACCCGCCAGCCGCGAGGCGATGGCGACGGTGGAAGAGGTGGTTTATTACGGCGACATGACCTATTACGACATCCGTTTGGACGGCGCGCCCGTGACAATGCGCCTGTCGATGCGCAATGTGCCGGGGCGTCCGGTTCTGGACATCGGCGCGCGCGCCCGCGTCGCGTGGAGCGCGGAAGCCCTGGTTCTGTTCCGGTGAAATTCGGGGCCACGCGCGCGGCGACCTGGTTGACGCGCGCCAAGCTGAATGACTTGCCGCCGACCCTGTTCTTTCACGCCCGCGACCGGCTGTCCGATGCCCTGCAAGCCGGGCATTTCAAACTGTTGAACGGGCTGGCCGACCACGCCAGATTCAAGGGTCTGGATGTTGAGGTCGTGACTTTCAAACCCGCCACGCAGGATCTGGCGATAGACCATGGCGGCCATTGTCACATTTTCATGGATGACCGCCCCGCTTATGGTCGCAACGCGCTGCATTGTGTGCCGTCCTATCTTCACGGCTTCTGGTTCTTTGACGAGATCGGCACTCGCAACAACTCATTGATGCGGCTGCAAAAGTTTGACCCACGCCCGATGGTGGGGGACTACGCGCGTGAGGTCCATGCGCAGCTTTTCGCCCGGTTTGTCGATGCCAACTTGTCGAAATTTGACCAAGCGCCGCGTGGGTCCGTGCTGGAACCCGGCGCTTTGTGCTTTTTCTCGCAGGATTTCAAAGCGCCGAA
Organism: Paracoccaceae bacterium; assembly: GCA_031385345.1. Taxonomy (GTDB): domain Bacteria; phylum Pseudomonadota; class Alphaproteobacteria; order Rhodobacterales; family Rhodobacteraceae; genus CAIYZT01. The sequence continues at coordinate 12,729 of JANNBI010000320.1, forward strand.
ACATCACCTGAATTACCTGACCGTGCCGCAGATGATCGAAGCGGCCATTGCCGCCAAAGGTGCGCGGCGGCTGTACATCAAACCGCATCCGGTGCAGACCGTCGAAGAATTGGCGGTTCTGGCCAGTTATCACCGGCCGGATCTGGGGGTCGAGATTTCCCAAGCCTCGATCCATGATCTGTTGGCGGCGGCCTCTTGTGTGCTGACCCTGACCTCAGCCGTGGGATTTGAGGCGTTCTTGCACAAAAAGCCCGTGGTTCTGGGCGGGCAGACCGATTTCTGGCAAAACGCGATTACCCTGACCGATGCCGCCCAGATGCCCCAAGCCATCACCGAGGCGATGGAGCGCAAATGGCACCATGAGAAATTCCTTGTCTGGTATCTGCGCCAGATGTGCGTGGAGGATGCCAATTGGTGCCTGCCGCGTGTGCTGGACCGGCTGCATCGCAAGGGGTTTTTGTGGGCCGACCCCGGCAAGGGGTGGTACTAGGCGTCAGCGGTCAGGCGGCAACAGCCCCAGACCACGCAGGTAAATGCCGATCCCGGCTTCCAGCAAGTCCTCGGGCGTGAAGGGCGACTGCGCGCCGTTGCCGCGCATGAACAATTCGACCACGCCGTGGCTCATCGCCCAGATATGGGCGGAAAACATCGTGGCGGGCGGACGTTTGGTGGCGGGCATATGCTGACTTAACCCTTCCGCCGCGCGTTCCAGCACCGCACGGGCCTTGGACGCGACAAGCGCCAGATCGGGATGGGCGTTCAGGTTCAAGCCACTTTCGAACATCGCCATATAGTGACCGGGATATTTGCGGGCAAAGGCCAGATAGGCGCGACCTGTGGCTTCAAACGCGGCCAAAGCGCTGGGTTTTCCGCCGTTATAAGCAAATTCCATCAGGGCGGCGAAGATATCAAAACCCTGACGCGCGACCTCGGCGATCAGATCATCGCGGCCGGCGAAATGGCGATAGACGGCGGCCGGGGTAACGCCCGCCGCCTTGGCCGCTTCGGACAGGGTAAAGCCGGTCGGCCCCTGTTCCGCAATCAGCGCCAGCGACGCCTCGACCAGCGCTTGCCGCAGATTGCCGTGATGATAGCCGGTTTTCACGATGGAATCATTTCGGCCGGATCGCGGGCCCGCCACAGATCTTGTCGTCAATCGTGCCGATGGCTTTCAGATCGCGGTCTTTGTAATCGACCGCCATCAGGACCGTCTGGATCGCCGCAATCCGCGCGCGCTTTTTGTCGTCTGACAGGATGACGGTCCAGGGCGCATGTTTGAAATGCGTCTGTGCCATCGTCTCGTCAATCGCTTCGCAATAGGCATCCCATTTCGACAGCCCGTCCACGTCGATCTGGCTAAGTTTCCACTGCTTCAACGGATCCTTTTCGCGGTCCAGAAAGCGTTTCAACTGCTCGGCCTGACCGACCTCCAGCCAAAGTTTGACCAAGGTGATGCCTTCGTCGACGATCATTTTTTCAAACTCTGGCAGTTGGCGGAAGAATTTTGCCCGGTCCGCCGGTTTGCAGAAGCCAAAGACATGTTCGATCATGGCGCGGTTGTACCAGCTGCGGTCATACATCGACATCTCGCCCTTGGCCGGGAACCAGTCAACATAGCGCTGGAAATACCATTGCGCCGCCTCGCGCTCGGTCGGTTTGGGCAGGGCGACAACGGTGGCGGCGCGCGGGTTCAGGTTTTCGCGCGTCACGTCAATCGTGCCGCCCTTGCCCGCCGCATCGCGCCCTTCGAACACCACGATCAGCCGCTTGCCGCTGCTGCGCAGATCAGCTTGCATCTTGCTAAGTTCAATCTGCAAGACCTCCATCCGCGCGTCGTAGTCTTTCGACTTCATCTCTTCGCGGTAGGGATAGCTTTGGGTCAGGATCGCGTCCTTGTCCGCCTTTTCAATCGCCTTGCGCACGGCTTTGGGGGCGGTTTCCTGAAAATAGCGGCTGATGGCACCGTCAAAGGGCAGGGTCATGGGATTTCCTTTGGTTTTTTACCAGTATGGCGATTGCCGGGCCTAGCGCAATCCGGCGCGACGGGCGGCGGCGTCGATCACCGCCAGAACCTGCGGCAAGGCGGCGTGATGCGGCATATGGCCAACGCCGGGCAGCACGGTCAGATGGGCATCGGGCAGCAGCAGCGACAACGGGGCTGAGTGGATTTTTAGCGGCACGATGGTGTCGGCGTCGCCGTGGATCAGCTCTATCGGCAGCGTCAGGCGGGGATAAAGCGGCTCCATCGCGACCAGTTGCGCACGCAGGGCGTTGATCTGGCTGGCATTTGCCGCAAGCGAGGAGGCGCGCGTGGTCAGACCGCTGCCGATCTTGCCCGCATAGCCCGCAGGTGCGGGATTGGGCGCAAAGATTGCTGTGACCGAAGCCGCGACATAGGCATCAGGCACCCAAGCCGCCGCCAGCCATGATCCCAACGCGCGGCCCAGCGGATTGCGGGTCAACCGATACCAGGGATCCAGATCGCCAGGCCAGGGCAAAGATGGCGAGGAGATCAGCACCAGCGCAACAGGTCCGCCCTGCAACCCCCACTCCAACGCCAAAGACCCGCCATAGCTTTGCCCGACCACAATCGGCCGGGTGATGCCCAGATCGGTCGCCGCCGCCTTGATCAACGCCACTTGCGCGGCGATGCTGGGATCTGCGATCGGGTCGGAATGGCCCAGACCGGGGCGATCAAAAGCGGTTACGCGGTAGCGGGTCGCCAAAGCGTAAAACATCCCAAAGTCAAAATCGCGGATATTGCCCGACGATCCGTGGATCAGCACCAGATCGGGTCCAGACCCCGCTTGGCGGTAGTGCAGGCGGGTGCCGTCAACCGTAATGAACGCGCCAGTGGGGGGGAAATCGCGCAGCGCCGCCTGTGCGCGCGACGAGGCACTCCAGACCGTGGCAGCGACGGCCACCAACACGACAAGCAAAAATATGATCACGATCCGGCCCATAAACCCAAGGTAAGTCAGTTCCCCCATGCCGCAAGGCCGCGGGCCCCGTCAGGTGCCGATCAACGCGGCGTCAAACGGTGTGCCCTGATAGATCTCATTGATCCAATTGCCATAAAGCAGATGGGCGTGGCTGCGCCAGCGGTTCATCGGCGGCTTGGACGGATCGTCGCCGGGATAATAATTCATCGGCACGTTGATCGGGGTGCCCGCAG
>JANNBI010000326.1:0-1543 GCA_031385345.1 Paracoccaceae bacterium
TTTACCTATCTGCATATTCCCATCGTGGCGGGGGTGGTTCTGGGGGCGGTTGGTTCGGAACTGACCATTGCCCATCCGCTGCACCACGCCACCTGGACCGAGTCTTTGGTGATCGTCGGCGGAACCATGGTCTTTTTGGTCGGCAACGGCCTGTTCAAATGGGTCTTTGCCCCAAGGTTTCCCCTGTCGCATCTGGTGGGATTAGCGCTGTGTCTGGGCGCGCTGGCCGCGACGCCTTGGGCCAATTTGCTGGCGCTGAACAGCGCCACGATGGTCATTCTGGCCGTGGTCGCGGTGTGGGAGGACCGCTCGCTTAATCGCAAATGATCACCAGATCAGATCTTGCCCACCGCATCGCCGCCGTCCAGTCGGTCGGCCTTGCGCAGGTCGGGAAATTTCCACGCCCAGATCGCGGTGACGACCAATGTCCCCAAGCCGCCAAAGACCGCGGCCCCGACCGGACCCAGAAACTTTGACGCAACACCGCTTTCAAACTCGCCCAGCTCGTTTGAGCCCGAAATGAACAGACCCGACACCGACGACACCCGGCCGCGCATGTGGTCGGGGGTGACGATCTGCACCAAGGTTTGGCGCACATAAACCGAAATCATGTCCGCAGCCCCCAGCGCCGCCAGCGCCAGCACCGACAGCCACATGTTTTTCGACAGGCCAAATACCACAGTGGCCACGCCAAAGGCCGCGACCGCCCAGAACATCCGCACCCCGGCGCGGCGTTTCAGCGGCCAGCGCGCCAAGGCCAGCGCCATCAGCACCGCCCCGATGGCCGGACCAGACCGCAAGATGCCAAAGCCTTCCGGTCCGACTTTCAGGATGTCGCTGGCAAAAGCGGGCAGCAGGGCGGTCGCGCCACCCAACAGCACTGCAAACAGATCCAGACTGATTGCGCCGAAAATGATCTTGTTCTTGAACGTGAAATCCAGACCTTCCTTGATCTGCTCCCATTGCCCGCCGGGCTGACGTTCCGGTCTGGTGTTGGTGCGCACCAGCCCGACGATGCCCAGACAGCCCAGATACAGCGCCGCCGCAACGCCGTAGGCCGTCGCGGTCGAAAACGCCACAAGGATGCCGCCAACCCAAGGCCCCACGATGACCGAAACCTGCCAGGACAAGGATTTAAGCGAGATTGCCTGCGGCATACCCTCTTTTGGCACCAGCATTGGCGTCAGCGCCGTGGCGGCGGGCGACAAGAACGCCCGCGTGACGCCAAAGATCCCGGCAATCACGAAGATATGCGTCAGGTTCGGCACCTCCTCCAATGCCACAAAGACCAGACCGACGACCCCGATGGCCTTGAACACGATAGACCACATCACGATGGCCTTGCGCGAATGCCGGTCCGCCAGATTTCCCGCCCAAAGCGTCAGCATGAACAGCGGCACGAACTGGATCAGGCCCACCATGCCGACCATGAAGGCCGAATCTTCGATGCTAAGCGTCAGGCGGCTGATGGTATAGACCTGCCAGCCGATGGTCACAGCCTCGATCTGGACGGCAAGGTTTTCAAAGAACATGCCAGACCAAT
>JANNBI010000344.1:0-13117 GCA_031385345.1 Paracoccaceae bacterium
GCGGACCAAGGGCCGCGCCGGTCTGATCATGCAAAGCCGCTTTCCGCATGAAAACTGGGAAAACGGCCGGACCTCGGCGGCCTATTCTGTGTTTCAGGGCTTTTCCGAGATTTTCGAGAATTTTGAACCCTGGTTGGGCAAAGTTGCCGGAACCCGCGCCCATGGCCATCTGTACGCCCCCGACAAGGCGCATTTCGCCGGCGAGGATAAGATCTATAACGGCAGCTTGTCGGATTCCGCCGAATTGCGGGACTATAACCCACGGAGTTTCCTGACAAATCTGATCTGGAACACGCGGGGCGAGCGGCAGTGTTTTCAGTTCGGCCCGAATGACAATCAGACCATCAGCTGGTTCATGGCCTGCGATCCCAATGCCCAGATCTCGGTCGTCACGGGGGCCTGGGCGGTGCCCTTGTTCCAGTCCAACGCCAATTTCAGTGAAATTCGGCGGCAGGCGGCGCAGATGCAGAAGATCGAGCAGGAACATCTGACCATCCTGCGTTCGGCCTTTGCCAAGGCGCGCGTGCGGATCTGGTCGCTGGCCGACTTCGTGGAAAACCCGATGGAGCCGCTGCAATCTGTCATCGACGAAATCAGCCCGCGCGCGATGCGTCGGTTGACCGAAGCGCCGCGTCTGGCCGATCTGACCGGCTTTGGCCAGTTCCTGCAAAACCTGCGCAATCAAGGCATGCAGCCGGTGCTGATGGGCGATTTTCCGGTCGATTTCGGTCAGCCCAACGCCACCCGCCGCCGGGGTCGCCCCTATCTGGTCAAGTGAAACATGGCGCAGGGCCGGTTTGAAAGCTTCGTCGTTTTTGCTGAAATGCGCACCGGATCCAATTTTCTGGAGGCCAATCTGAACGCCATCCCGGGTATCAAATGCCACGGTGAGGCGTTCAATCCCTATTTCATCGGAGGCGAGGGCAAGCAGGACTATCTGGGCGTCGATATCGTGGCGCGCAACGCCGATCCGGCGCGGTTGCTGGCCGCGCTGCGCGATCAGACGCCGGGGATGGCGGGGTTCCGCTATTTTCACAACCACGATCCACGGGTCTTTGATCTGGTGATGGACGATCCGACCTGCGCCAAGATCGTGCTGACGCGCAATCAGTTGGAAAGCTATATCTCGTGGAAGATCGCGGTTGAAAGCGATCAGTGGTGGATGGCCAACACAAAACATCTGAAAACCGTGCGGCCCAAGTTCGACGAGGATGAGTTTCTGACGCGGGTGGAGGCGCTGCAAGCCTTTCAGAAAACCCTGCAACGGCGGCTGCAAACCTCGGGTCAGGTGGCCTATTACATCGACTACGAGGATATTCTGGATCTGGAGGTGCTGAACGGTCTGGCGGCGTTTCTGGGTGTCGCGGGGCGGTTAAGCGATCTGGATTTCCGATTCAAAAAGCAGAACCCCGAGGCGCTGGAAGAAAAGGTGTCGAACCCGGTCGAGATGGGCAAGGCGCTGGCGAAAATCGATTGGTTCAACCTGTCGCAGACGCCGAATTTCGAACCGCGCCGGGCGCCGGGGGTGCCGCAATATATGGCCTCCTCGGGCGCGCCGTTGTTGTTCTTGCCGATCCGGTCCGCGCCCGATCACCGCATCAAGAAGTGGCTGGCGGGCTTTGGGCCGATGCTGCCGAATTTCGACCGCAACAGCCTGCGGGGCTGGCGGGCGGCGCATCCCGGTCATCGCAGCTTTACCGTGCTGCGTCATCCGCTGGCCCGCGCCCATGCCGCCTATGCCGAGTTTCTGCGCAAGGAATGGATGCCCGAGTTGCGGCCCTATCTGAAGCGCGTCCACAAGTTTCAACTGCCGCCCAAGGGGCAGGGATTTGACGATCCGGCCGAATTTCGCGCCGGGCTTTTGGTGTTTTTGGACCTGATCAAACATATCGCGGCGGGGCGGACGGAACTGCGGATGCCGGCGCAATTTGCCAGCCAGTTCATGACCTTGCAGAGGTTTGGTCAATTGCAAAGCCCCGATCATCTGCTGCGCGAAGATCAGGTAGAGATGGGGTTGGCATTCCTGGTGCAGGATCTGGGGCTGGACCCGCCCGAGTTGCCCGCCGAACCGGATACGGCGCAGCATCCGCTGGCCGCGCTGTATGGCCCGGATCTGGAGGCGGCGGCCCGCGCCGCCTATTCCCGCGACTATGAAGCCTTCGGGTTTTCCGACTGGACGCCGCTTTAAGGCGCAGCCGTTAAGCCGCCTGCGAAGCCCGCGATTCCGTCAGGATGGCATGCAGCTTGTCCGGGTCGGAATTGGCCCGCAGCTTGGCGCAGATCGAGGCGTCGCGCATGGTGCGCGACACCAGCGCCAGCGCCTTCAGATGTTCAACCCCGGAATCCTTGGGGGCCAGCAGGGCAAAGATCAGATCCACCGGCTGCCGATCGACCGAATCGTAATTCAGCGGGCGTTCCAGCCGCAGGAAAATGCCGCAGATGCGATCCACCTCTTCCAGACGGGCATGGGGCAGGGCCAGACCGTGGCCGACACCGGTTGGCCCCAGCGACTCGCGTTCTTGCAGTCCATCGACGACGGCGGCGGCGGACAGGCCATAGGCTTGGGCGGCGATTTCGCTGAGTTCCTGAAACAGGCGCTTTTTGGCAGGCATTTGCCCAACGAACCGGACCGCGCCGGGAATTAGTAGTTTTGAAAGTTCCATCGGCTTGGATCGGTCCTGACTGCTGGTCTTATGTGTTTCGATTTTTAGACCCCGACGTCAGACCAAAGGGCCTGACGCCGGAGTGGTTTCTTCCGGCAGAAGTCGAAACCCTACTGCGGGTTGTTACTTACTGTTGCGCGGGTCAATCCAGCCGATGTTGCCATCGTCACGCTTGTACACCACGTTTACCCCGCCATGACCTTCGTTGCGGAACACCAACATACGGTGACCGGCAAGTTCCAGTTGCATCACGGCTTCGCCAACGGTGATCGCGGGAATTTTCGTCTCCATCTCGGCAATCACGATTGGTTGCAGGGTGGAGGCGTCGTTATCCTCGGGCTCGTCAGCAGCGGCGAGGATATAGGACGAACCTTCCCCAAACTCAACAGGTTCCAGACGGTCGCGGTGGTGGTTGCGCAGGCGGCGCTTGTAGCGGCGCATCTGCTTGTCCATTTTCTCACGGCAGGATTCAAAAGCGGCATAGATTTCCGTGGCATGGCCCTTGGCCTGCGCGGTCAGACCGGTGGACAGATGGATCGTCGCCTCGCAGCTGAATTCATACGCAACCTTGGAAAAGACGACATGCACATCGGTGGGACGTTGGGCATATTTTTCGACGACCTCGCCAAGTTCGGCCTTCACATGGGTCTGAAGGGCGTCACCGATGTCGATTTGTTTTCCAGTGATCTGGTAGCGCATGGTACCTCCTCGGGCAGTTGGGCCAGGATCTGACCCCGGATGGGGACAGATTGGCCAAAAAAACATTTAAAACGTGTTGATTTTGGGGCGGATCGAGGGGCAGGCCCGCTTTTTGCGCGGGGCCCGGAGGGGGCCGCTGTTGTCGATGCAGACTGGCTTCTGACCGCTTCCATCCTATCCATTTGGGGATGGGGGGGGCCGCTTGTCAACTGGCTGTACAACGGGAATAGGTGGTTGGGCTAAATGATGCGGAAATTTTCGCCCAGATAGACCCGGCGCACCATTTCGTCGCGCACCACCTCGTCCGTGGTGCCGGACATCAGCACCTTGCCGTCGTGCAGGATATAGGCGCGGTCGACGATTTCCAGCGTCTCGCGCACGTTGTGATCGGTGATCAGCACGCCGATGCCGCGCGATTTCAGCGCATGAACCAAGGTGCGGATTTCGCCCACGGCGATGGGATCGACCCCGGCAAAGGGTTCGTCCAACAGCAGATATTTCGGGTTGGCGGCCAGACAGCGGGCGATTTCGACCCGGCGGCGTTCGCCCCCGGACAGCGCCAAAGCCGGGGCCTGCCGCAGATGGGTGATCGAGAAATCCGACAGCAATTCCTCCAGCCGTTCGCGGCGTTTGTGCCGGTCCGGCTCGGAAATTTCCAGCACGGACAGGATGTTGTCTTCGGCGGACAGGCCACGAAAGATCGACATTTCCTGTGGCAAATAGCCGATGCCCATGCGCGCGCGCCGGTACATCGGCAGGCCGGTCACATCGCGCCCGTCGATCAGAACCTGCCCACCTTCTGGGGCGACAAGGCCCGCGATGGAATAGAAGGTCGTGGTCTTGCCGCAACCATTGGGGCCAAGCAAGGCCACGACCTCTCCGCGCATCAGATCGATGGAGACGTCGCGGATCACCAGCCGCTTTTTGTAGGACTTGCGCAGGTTGCGCACGCGCAGGCCGGCCATGCCTTCGGTCAGGGTCAGTTCTGGCGGCATCAATTGCCACCGGGCAGGAAGGTGGTGGTGACGCGGCCTTCGATCCGGCCGGTGCCGTCGGTCAGGTTGACGATCAGCGTCTGGCCAGAAATCGCGGCGCTGCCTTGGGTCAGCAGCACATCGCCGGTCATGGTGATTTCCGCCGCGTCGATGACATAGGTGGCGGTTTGCGCCTGTGCGGCATCTGCCCCCGCCTTCAGCACCACCCCGCCCGAAGCGATAAGTTGCTTGATGGATTTGCCGTCCTCGGCATATTCGATCTTCACTTCGCCCGCTGTCAGGACCATGTCGCCCTGCGACACGCGCACCGCACCCGAAAAGGTGGCGCTGCTGCTGGCCTGATCAATCGCAAAACTGTCGGCTGTCACTTCGACCGGCAGTTTGGGATCGGCGCGCAACCCGCCAAAGTCGATATTGCCGCTTTGCGCCAGCGCGGCGCTGCCAAGGGTCAGGGCCAGAAGGGCGGCTGCAAGGGTCGTCAATCGGGTTGCCATCAGGCCCATCCTTTGGTTCTAGGGCTGATATAGCAGCCGCACGCCGCCCTTGAAAACCATCTGATAGGTGTCCGGGCTGTCTTTCGCCGGGCCGGTGTTCAGGGTGGCGGCGGTCAGGGTGCCCATCGGCCCCAGAATGCGCACGCCGCCAAAGGCCAGGATGTTGGTCTGGTCAAGGCTGACCTGACCCTCGGCAAAGGCCAGTTGATACCCGGTCGACACCGTCAGGCGCACGCCACCGGACAACAGGACCGCGTTCGCGCCCACATCCAGACGCGCCTCACCGGCGGTCAGGCGGGTTTCCACGCCGTCGGGGGTTTCCAGAAGGCCGGTCAGATCGCGGGCAAGACCGCCCTGATCGGTGCCGGCAACGGCGGGCAAAGCCTCATGCGCGGTCAGGGTCAGGGCGGCGCCGTCGGCGGTCATGCCGGCAAAAGAGGGATCGGTCAGGCGCGGTTCGCGCAACAGATCGACCACATCGACATCGGCATAAGGAATGGCGTCATCGGTCGAGGAGGTGGAAACAAGGAACAGCGTGGACAGAATGGCAAGTCCAAGCAGCGGCAGAAAAATCTTGAGCCCGGCGACAGTTTGCGAATGCAGGTTGTCGGGGGACAGCAGGCCCATCAGATCACCCCGGCGCGCAGGCAGTCGTGGATATGGACGATGCCTTGGGCGGTGCTGGTGCCGGGTTCGACAACGAACAGACAGGTGATCTTTCGGTCGTTCATCAGCGCCACGGCCTTTTCGGCCAGATCCCCCGGCGCGACCGTGGCCGGAGAGGGCGTCATCACATCGCCTGCGGCCAGATCCAGCAGCCCCGACATATGCCGCCGCAGATCGCCGTCAGTGATGATGCCCTGCAACTGGCCCTGCGCATCGGTCACGCCCACAAGGCCAAAGCCCTTTTGGCTGATCTGCAACAAGGCCTCGGTCATCGGGGTCGCGGCGGTGACCAGCGGCACCTCGACATGCATCAGGTCGCGGACCTTCAGCAGTTTCGCGCCCAGTTTGCCGCCGGGGTGGAACATGCGGAAATGATCGGGGGTGAACTGGCGGTGTTCCATCAGCGCGATGGCCAGCGCATCGCCCAAGGCCAAGGTCATTGTGGTCGACGTGGTCGGCACGACGCCGGTATCACAGGCCTCCTCTGCCGGGGGCAGCAGGATGGCCACGTCGGATTGCCGCATCAAGGTGCTGTCGGCGCGCGCCGCGACGGCTATCAGCGGGATCGAAAAGCGCCGGGTATGGGCGATGATATCGGCCAGTTCGGTCGTCTCGCCGGAATTCGACAGGACCAGCACCACATCGCCCTTGGTCACCATTCCCAGATCGCCGTGGCTGGCCTCGGCCGGGTGGACGAACTGCGCAGGGGTGCCGGTTGACGCGAAGGTGGCCGCGATCTTGCGGGCGATATGGCCGGATTTGCCCATTCCGGACACGATCACCCGGCCATTGGCAGCCAGGATCAGCGTGACCGCCTGACCAAAGCTGTCACCCAGACTGTCGCCCAGCAGGGTCAGCGCCTGCGCTTCGCGCGCGATCACGCGGCGCGCGGTGGCAAGGAAATCAGTGGTGGAAGAGGTCATTGGGTTCATCATAGCCCATCAGGTCCAGCGTGGCCCGGGTTGGCAGGAAGTCGAAACAGGATTGCGCAAGGGCAAGACGGTCTTCGCGGATCAGGATCGCCTCAAGCGCGGTTTTCAGTTTGTGCAGGTACAAAACGTCAGAGGCGGCATAGTCACGCTGCGCTTCGGTCAGGGTTTCCGAACCCCAGTCGCTGGTTTGCTGGGCCTTGGACACATCAACGCCGACATATTCGGTCAACAGGTATTTCAGCCCGTGCCGGTCGGTATAGGTGCGCACCAGACGCGAGGCGATTTTGGTACACCAGACCGGGGCGGTGGTGACGCCGAAAGCTTTTTTCAGCGCGGCAACGTCGAAGCGGCCAAAGTGGAACAGTTTCAGCACCTTCGGGTCGGTGAGCAGACGTTCCAGATTGGGGGCAGAGGTCTGGCCCTTGGCGATCTGCACCAGATGCGCGTCGCCATTGCCGTCGGACAACTGCACCACACACAGCCGGTCGCGGCGCGGGTCCAGCCCCATGGTTTCGGTGTCGATGGCGACAATCGCGCCAAAGGTAACCCCGGCGGGCAGATCGGTCTTGTGCAGGTGAATGGTCACGCGGGGATCCTTGACTGGCCTTGGGGTTGGCACTGTCCTATCGGGCCGGGCAAAAGCGGTCAACCTGTGCCAAGGGTGTCGGCGGCTGCGGCCCCCCACCCCCTCCCTCCCCACGAGGGGGAGGGGGGCGGCGGTTTTGCAGCGCTGTGATTGTGGAGCGGTCCAAGATGGGGGTTTTGCACCCCCAAGCGGGTTTGTGCCAAACCCACCCCCCCGCAGGAATATTTTTATCAAAGTGAAGGTGCAAGGCAGGCTGCGCGGCCCTTTGGGGGTGGGATCAGACGATGCCGCCGCCGGCGCCCGAGACTTTGGGCCGGATCGCCGCGACGCGGGCGCGGTAGCCTGCGGCGCGGAAGGTGGCGACGGGGTCAATCGCGCCCCCCGCTTCGACCCGTGCCATGGCGAGGATCGGTTCGACATCGGTGCGAAAGCCCAGTTTCAACTGCGTCGTGGCCATCAGGGCATCGTTGCCATCTTGTGCATCGCGCAGGGCGGCACGGTTCACCAGCAGGGCCTGAGCATAGGCGCGTTGCACCTCCATCGCGGAGACCATCAGGCTTTCGATCGGGTCGGTGACATTATGGCTTTGGTCCAACATATGGGCCGGGGTGAAACCGGGTTTACCGATTGCCTCGACCAGTTCATTGAACACCAGAAACAGCCGGTAGGGATCGACCGAGCCGGTGTCCAGATCGTCATCGCCGTATTTCGAATCGTTGAAATGGAAGCCGCCGAGTTTACCGCGCGAAATCAGGCGGGCGACGATCATTTCGATGTTGGTGTTGGGCGCGTGGTGGCCCAGATCAACAAGGCATTGCGCCTGCGGCCCCAGTTCGGTGGCAATGATGTAATTGGTGCCCCAGTCTTGCAGGACGGTCGAATAGAACGCCGGTTCATACATCTTGTGTTCAGTGAACAGCCGCCAGTCGGGCGGCAGGCCGGCGTAGATGGCGTGCAGGCTGTCCATGTAGCGGTCAAACTGCCGGGTGAAATCCTGCTGACCGGGAAAGTTGGTGCCGTCGCCAACCCAGACCGTCAGCGCCTTGGACCCCAACTGCGCGCCGATTTCGATGCATTCAAGGTTGTGGTCAACCGCTTGCGACCGCGTCGGCGCGTCCGAGTTCGAAACCGAGCCATATTTGTAGCTGCTGCGCTGCTGCGGCTGGTCCTGAAAGGTGTTGGAATTCATCGCATCAAAGCCAAGGCCCAGTTCGGCGGCTTTGGCCAGAAGGTCGGCCACCGGAGCCTTGTCCCAGGGAATATGCAGGGACACGGTGGGGGTGGCGCGGGTCAACTGCTGGATCACGCCGCAATCTTCCAGCTTGTCGAAGATGTGGCGCGGTTCGCCCTCGCCCGGGAAGCGGGCAAAGCGGGTGCCGCCGGTGCCCACACCCCAGGAGGGGACGGCGACACCGTAGGCGGCGACCGATGCCTTGACGGCATCGATCTGGATGCCGCGCCGGGCCAGATGCGCGCCCAAGGCGTCATAGTCGGACTTCAGCGCGGTCAGGCGGGCGGCGTTGGTTGCTTCGATCTGGGATGTTTCGATCATGATATCACCGGGTAAAGGCTTGGACGTTGCCCGCATCGACGTTCAGGATATTGCCCGTCGATTTGGCCGAAAGGTCTGAGGCGAAGAAATAGATGCCTTCCGCGATATCTTCGGGGAAAACTGACCGTTTCAGCATGGACCGCTGTCGGTACATTTCCTCCAGCCCCTCTTTGTCGGTCTTGTAGGTGCTGGCGCGCTGATCCAGCCAATCGCCGGACCAGATTTTGGACCCGCGCAGCACGGCGTCGGGATTGACGACATTGACGCGGATCTGCGCATCGGCCCCTTCCAGCGCCAGACAGCGGGCCAGATGGATCTCTGCCGCTTTGGCGGTGCAATAGGCGGCGGCGTTGGGCGAGGCGGCGAGGCCGTTTTTCGAGGCGACAAAGATCACCGAGCCGCCGATGGCTTGGGCGCGCAGGACTTTGAACGCTTCGCGGCTGACAAGGAAATAGCCGGTGGACAGGATGTCCATGTTCTTGTTCCACAGCTCCAGCGAGGTTTGCTCGATCGGGGCCGAGGAGGCGATCCCGGCGTTGGAAACAAGGATATCGACCCCGCCAAATTCCACCGAGGTCTGGGCAAAGGCGGCGATGACCTGCGCCTCTTGGGTGACGTTCATCTGCACGGTGCGGACCACGTCGCGGCCATGGCGCGAGCCAAGGTTGGCGGCGGTCTTGGCCAAAGCCTCGGCGTCGATATCGGCCAGCATCACGCAGGCCCCGTCGCGCAGCAGGCGTTCAGCGGTGGCCGATCCGATGCCGCCAGCACCACCGGTGACCAGCGCCACCCGGCCCGCCAGCGATTTCGGTTTCGGCATCCGCGACAGTTTCGCCTCTTCCAGAAGCCAGTATTCGATATCGAACGCCTCTTGTTCTGGCAGGCCGCAATAGGTGCTGACGGTGTCGGCACCGCGCATCACGTTGATCGCGTTGACGTAAAACTCACCCGAGATGCGCGCGGTGGCCTTGTCCTTGGCGAAGGTCAGCATGCCCACGCCCGGCACCAGATAGACCACGGCATTGGGATCGCGCAGCGGCGGCGAGGTGTCACGCTTGCAGCGGTCATAATAGGCGGCATAGCCCTGACGGTAGGTTTCGATCTGACCGGCCAGCGCGGCAAGGGTTGCGTCAACATCGGGCTGGGCCGGGTCAAACCCCACGACCAGCGGGCAGATCTTGGTGCGCAGGAAATGGTCGGGGCAGGACGTGCCTAGGGCGGCCAAAGGGGCCAGTTTGGCCGAGTTCACAAATTCCAGCACGGCGGGCTGATCGTCGAAATGCCCGACCATGTGATGATCCTTGGAGATCATGCCGCGAATGGCGGGCATCAGGCGGGCAGCCACGGCGCGGCGGGCGTCGGCATCAAGGCTTTGCGTGACCGCGCCACCAAAGATCGTCTTGCCAGCGGTTTGTGCGGTGAACCAGTCCATCGCCTTCTGGATGATGGCGACGGTCAGCTCGTAACAGGTTTTCGCATCGTCATCCCAAGTGAACAGGCCATGCGATTCCAGGATCAGGCCTTTGGCATTGGGGTTTTCCAGACAGAATTTTTCCAGCCACAGGCCCAATTCATAGCCGGGCCGTTTCCACGGCAGCCAGCCAATGTCGGCACCGAAAATCTGCCGGGTCAACTCGCGTGAGTTTTGCGCGGCGGCGATGGCGATGATGGCGTCGGGATGCATGTGATCGACATGTTTGCGCGGCACATAGGCGTGCAGGGGCGTGTCGATGGAGGCGGCGCGGGGGTTCAGGTTGAAGGTGCAATGCGGCAGAAGGCCGACCATTTCATCTTCAAACTCCACGCCACGGTAGATGCCTTTCAGCGCGCGCAGCTTGTCCATGTACAGGGTTGAAAAGCCGTCCATCTTGATGGACCCGACATCGCCGCCCGACCCCTTGACCCACATCACCTCGGCCATCTGGCCGGTCAGGGGATCCTTTTCCATCACCTTGGCGCTGGTATTGCCGCCGCCGTAATTGGTGATTCGCTTGTCTGACCCCAAAAGGTTGGAGCGGTAGAGCAGCTTTTCAGGCTCGCTCATCCCCTTGGCTTTGTTGTCATCCCAAAGGTTTTCCAGCCCACTATGGCGCGCACTCGACATCAGATCCTCCCAAACGGTCTGTGGCAAATGTGCCGGAATGGGGTCGGAAGTCAATCATAAACAATCAACTTCGATCATGCTGCGGCGCAGAAACTTATTTTGTGATCGAAAATGATTGACAGTGAGCGGTTATGGTGGAAAGTAACAGGCAGGGAGGACGACATGCACGAAAGCGAACGCCACAGGATTATTCTGTCCGCAACCGAGGGGCGGCCCGTTGTGACCGTCACCGATCTGGTCAGTTTGACCGGCGCGTCCGAAGCGACGATCCGCCGCGACATCGCCACGCTGCATGTTCAAAAACGTCTGCGCCGGGTGCGCGGCGGGGCGGAATCGATTGCGCCCCCCAGCTATGTCGGGATCAACGCGCGGCCGTTTTCGGTGAATGAGGGCATACGTATCGCGGAAAAGCGGGCGATTGCGCGGGCGGCGGTCGATCTGTGCGCCGATGGCGAACCGGTGATCATCAATGGCGGCACGACGACGTTCCAGATGGTGCATCCGCTGACCGCAAAACGCCTTCAAGTGTTCACCAATTCGTTCCCGATTGCCGAGCATCTGCTGAAGCATTCCAAAAACACGGTCCTTCTGCCCGCTGGCGCGATCTACCGCGAGCAGAACATCATCCTGTCGCCCTTTGACGAGGATGGCAGCCGGAATTTCTATGCCAAACGGATGTTCATGGGTTGCCGGGGTCTGGGCCCGCTGGGTCTGATGGAGGGTGATCCGCTGCTGGTTCAGGCCGAACAAAAGCTGATCGGTCAGGCCGATGAGCTGGTGGTTCTGGCCGACAGCCAGAAATTTGCCGCGCGATCCAGCCTGCTGTTGTGCCCGCTGTCGCGCATTCACACCGTGATCACCGATGACGGCATCACGGACCGCGACGCCGCCATGCTGGAGGCGGCGGATATCAGGCTGATCGTGGCACAGGTTGGTGCCGCGGACAGATCGCACGAACGGACAGGCGACGCCTGACGTAATTTCAACGCTTCATGGGAGGAAAACATGAGCATTCTGAAGAAGTTCCTGACGACGATGGCTGTTGCCACCGCGCTGATGGGCACGACGGCTTCGGCCGAGACGATCAAGATCGCGCTGGTGGTCAAGGCTTTGGGCATCGGCTTTTTTGAAGCCGCCGCAAAGGGCGCTGAAGAGGCCGCCAAAGAGCTGGGCGACGTCGAGATCATCTATACCGGTCCGACCGAAACCACCGCTGAAGGCCAGATCGAAGTGATCAACGCGCTGATCGCCCAAGGCGTGAACGCGATTGCCGTGTCGGCCAACGACCCGGACGCGCTGGCTCCGACGCTGCAAAAGGCGATGGAGCGGGGGATCACCGTGATTTCCTGGGATTCGGGCGTGGCCAAAGAAGGCCGTCAGATGCACCTGAACCCGTCCTCCAGCGCGCTGATCGGCAACACGATCATCAAGCTGGCTGCGGACAACATGCCCGACGGCGGCGATGTGGCGATCTTGTCGGCCACCTCTACCTCGACCAACCAGAATATCTGGATCGAAGAGGCCACCAAGGTTCTGCCGAACTATCCGGGCATCAATCTGGTTGCGACCGTTTACGGCGACGATCTGGCCGATAAATCCTATCGCGAAGCGCAGGGCCTTATCGCCACCTATCCGAACCTGAAAGCGATCATCGCGCCGACGACCGTTGGTATTCTTGCAGCCTCGCAGGCTGTCACGGATGCTGGCCTGATCGGCAAGATCAACGTGACCGGTCTGGGTCTGCCGTCCGAAATGGCGGGCGCGGTCGAATCGGGTGCCACGGTGTCCTTTGCGATCTGGAACCCGATTGATCTGGGATATGCCGCAACAATGCTGGCCTATAACATCAACAAGGGTGCCACGACCGAACCGGGCGCAAGCATCCCGATGGGCCGGATGGGCGCTGCCACGCTCGACGAAAACGGCGAAGCGGCCATGTCGGACCCCTTCACCTATGACAAGTCGAACATCGAGCAGTTCAAGTCGATTTTCTGATCTGACCGACCCCGGCAGGACGCTCCCCCTGCCGGGGTCACTTTTTTCAAAGGTAGTCCGATGACCCCTGTCCTGTCGCTGTCCGGCATTTCAAAATCATTCCCGGGCGTCAAGGCGCTGTCAGAGGTCCGGCTGAATCTGTACCCCGGTCAGGTGACGGCACTGGTGGGCGAAAACGGCGCGGGCAAATCAACCATCGTGAAGGTTCTGACCGGCATCTATCAACCCGACGCAGGCCAGATCAGGGTGGACGGAACCGAGGTGCATTTTGCCAATGCCCAGGCCGCAGCGGCGGCTGGCGTGACGGCAATCCATCAGGAAACCGTGCTGTTTGACGAATTGTCTGTGGCGGAAAACATCTGGCTGGGCCATGCGCCGCGCGGACGTTTCGGGTTGATCGACTGGGCCGAGATGCGGGCGGGGGCGGCGCG
>JANNBI010000415.1:0-2685 GCA_031385345.1 Paracoccaceae bacterium
GCGTCGGCCGGCATCCGGTCACATTCGCGGTTGAAATCAAGGATATTTGCGCTGTGCGTCGCAGGGTTCTTGGGCCGGATAAAGGGCACGATGAACCGTTTGGCCCCGCCCAGACTGCGGACCAGATCAACCTCTAGCACCGTTTTGACCGACGGCGCGTGGCGCACCGCCTCGGCCACTTTTTGCGGCAGGTCGGTCTTGGGAAAGGCGCGCAGGGTCACGACCACCTTGGCCCCGGTTTCACGCAGGATGGCGCTGATCTGTTCGGGTTCCAGCAAGGGGTTGATCGGGTTTACAATTCCCGCGACAGCCCCGCCCAAAAGCGTGACCACAGTTTCCATCGTATTGGGCAGGACATAGGCGACCACATCGTTTTCACCGATGCCAAGTTTGCGAAACAGGTTCGCGGCCTGGGTGACCCGGGCGAACAGCGCGTTCCAGGTCAAAGTTTCCGATTTCGACTGCGGATCGGCCAGCAGCTGAAAGGTCACCGCCGCGCGGGTGCCGTGTTTGGCCCGCGTGCGGCCCAGAAAACTGTGCATCGTCTTGGGCAGATCGCGCGCGGCAAAGGGCATTTCTGCCTCCATCGCGCGGACATCCGCCAAGGACTGAAAACTCCCCATCGCCACCTCCCCGTGGTTGGATTGGTCCGGGTCTGCGCCCGGATCTGGCACAACTATGCCATAAGATTTTAGCCACGGGGGAGAGTTTTTCCGAAAGGCCGCCTTCGACGCTGCGTCAGTTGTCCGGGGTCAAAGGCCGTCAGTCGCGGGCATGAATTGCAAATTGGCCAGCCGCGCATAAAGCCCGCCTTCGGCCACCAGCGCGTCATGCGTGCCGATGGCGACAATCCGGCCCTGATCGAACACCACGATCCGGTCGGCCTTTTTCACCGTGGCCAGCCGATGGGCCACCACCAGCAAGGTGCGCCCCTGCCCCAGCTTTTCCACCGCAGTTTGCACCAAACGTTCACTTTCGGCATCCAAGGCGCTGGTCGCCTCGTCCAGCAGCAGCACCTTGGCGTCGCGTAGGATGGCGCGGGCGATGGCGATCCGTTGCTTCTGACCGCCCGACAACATGACCCCGCGTTCACCAAGATAGCTGTCATAACCTTCGGGCAAAGCGGTGATGAAGTCATGCGCGGCGGCGGCACTGGCGGCGGCCTCAACCTCGGAATCGGTGGCTTCAGGGCGGCCAAAGCGGATGTTTTCGCGCGCCGAGGTGGCAAAGATCACCGGATCCTGCGGCACCAGCGCCATCGCAGCGCGGAAATCGGCGCGGGTCATGTCGCGCAGATCGATCCCGTCCAGCCGGATCGACCCCGATTGTGGATCGTAAAACCGCATCAGCAGTTGCAGGACGGTCGATTTGCCCGCCCCTGACGGGCCGACCAGCGCCACGGTTTCCCCCGGGGCCACGGTCATGCTGACGCCGTTCAGGGCGCGGTGGCCGGGACGCGCGGGATAGTTGAAGGCCACAGCGTCAAAGGTGATCTCGCCCCGGATCGGGCGCGGCAAAGACAGGGGCTGTGCCGGATCTTGAACCGTATCCGTGGCTTGCAACATCTCGATCAACCGCTCGGTCGCACCGGCGGCGCGCTGCAACTCTCCCCAGATCTCGGACAGGGCACCGACGGCCCCGGCGACCATGACCGCATAGATCAGGAACTGCACCAGCGCACCGGGCGACATCAGCCCGCCCTGCACGTCGCGCGCGCCCATCCACAACACGCCCACCACGCCGGAAAACACCAGAAAAATCACGATGACGGTCATCGCTGACCGCGTGCCGATCCGCTTGCGCGCGCTTTCATAGCCCTTTTCGGTGACCTCACCGAAGGCACCGCGCGTAAGATCTTCGTGGGTATAGGCCTGAACGGTCTGCACCGCCGACAGCGCCTCGGAGGCTTTCCCCGACGAATTGGCGATCCAGTCCTGATTTTCGCGCCCAAGTTCGCGCAGCCTACGCCCCAGAACGACAATCGGAATGATGATGGCCGGAACGATCAGCAAGACCAGACCCGTCAACTTCCACGAGGTTAGCGCCAACAGGATCAACCCGCCAACCAGCATCAGCACATTGCGCAGCGCGACCGAGACGGAGGATCCGATCACCGACAGAATCAGCGTTGTGTCGGTTGTGATGCGACTTAACACCTCTCCGGTCATCAGTTTTTCGAAATAGGCCGGGCTCATTCCCAGGGCGCGGTCAAACAGGGCGCGGCGGATGTCTGCGACCACGCGCTCTCCTAGACGGGTGACGAAATAGTAGCGCACCCCGGTTCCGATGGCCAAAAGGGCTGCCACGCCCAGGGCCGCGCCGAAATAGCTGTCCAGCAAGCTAAGGTCATTGGTGCCAAAGCCGTCCACCACCCGGCGCACCGCCATCGGCATCACCAGACTGACAGAGGCCGTCATGATCAGCGCCAACAGGGCAAAGCCGACCATCGCGCGGTACGGCCGGATGAACGGCCACAGGCCACGCAGCGCGCCCACCCGCTTTGACTTTGCCCGCTCTTCGGTCTGATCGGCCATTCGGATGTCCCTTTGTCCCCTGCTTGATCCATCTAGTCCCGCCAAGGCATTGCCGCAAGGCGTCGCAGGGTCGCCCACGGGGCGGGGTCGCGACCCTTTCGCTGGGCGCAATCCCATGACAAACTGCGCGAAACGCCGGAGCAGCCATGAC